>NZ_BCWL01000145.1 GCF_001592185.1 Bergeriella denitrificans NBRC 102155 | reverse complement strand
TATAGTATGTTAAACAAAAAAAAGCCGTCTGAAATCAGAGATTTTCAGACGGCTTTTTTTTGCGGATATACCAACCTTCGGACATAAAATTTACGAAGCGTTTTCTGTTCCCACAGAAGCGGTTTCGCTGCTGTTTTCCTGCTCGCGGGCGGCTTCGAGGGCGGCCAGTTGTTCGGCCACGCCGGCTTCGATTTTGGCCAGGCTTGCGGATTTGGCTTCGTGGTAGGCTTCTTCAAGCGCGTAGGTGAAGCCGACTTCGTCGGTGCCGCCGTGGCTTTTCACCACGACACCGCGCAGGCCGAGGAAAATCGCGCCGTTGAATTTGCGGGGATCGAGCTTCTGCTTAAAGCCGCGCAGGGCGGGCAGGGCGATGACGGCGGCCAGTTTGGTAAACAGGCTGCGTGAAAATTCCTGCTTGATGGCGCTGCCGATGAATTTAACCGAGCCTTCAACGGTTTTCAGCATGATGTTGCCGACAAAGCCGTCGGCCACCACCACATCGGCTTCGCCGCTGAAAATATCGTCGCCTTCGACGTTGCCGATGAAATTCAGACGGCTGTTTTGCAGCAGCTTGAAGGTTTGTTTGACGGTATCTGTGCCTTTGATGTCTTCCGTGCCGACGTTGAGCAGGCCGACGCGCGGGCTGCCGCGCTCGGGATGGAGCGCCTGCACCAATTCGCTGCCGATAACGGCGAATTGGACGAGCTGCTCGGGGCTGCAATCGACGTTGGCGCCCAAATCCAAGACCAGGGTCATGTGGTTGTTTTTGCCGGGCAGGAATTTGGCGATGGCGGGACGCTCGATGCCGGGAATGGTTTTGAGCACAAAGCGGGCGGTAGCCATCAGCGCGCCGGTGTTGCCTGCGGATACGGCGGCCTGCGCCAAGCCTTCTTTGACTTGGTTGACGGCGATGCGCATGGAGGAATCTTTTTTGTTTTTCAGCGCGAGTTGCGGCGCTTCGTCCATTTCGACGACTTGTTCTGCATGCACGATGCGGATGCGTGCCATCGGTGCCTGGGCTTTGGCCAGGGCTTCGCGCAGGGCGGTTTCGTTGCCGACCATCAGTAATTCGGCATCGGGCTGCTGTTTCAAAAAGGCAACGGCGCCGGGTACGGTAACCGACAGGCCGGCGTCGCCGCCCATGGCATCTACGGCCAATGTAATCATGGTGTTCTCCGTTCGGTTTTTCAGACGGCCTGCATGATGCCGTTTGAAAAGCGGACTAGGGGCGGGCGGAGGGTATCCGCCTTTGATGTATCGGGCGCGGCTTGTGGCCGCTTATGAATCAGCCCCGGCTTTCGGCGGCCAGGCGGTTGTGCTCGTCGATGTCTTCGGCGTCCCAGGGGTAGTTAATCCACCAGTCTTCGACGGTGATGCCGCTGAAGTAAGGTACGCCTGCGGGGATTTTGCCGGCTTTGGCTTTGATTTTTTCGTGCAACACGGCCACGCCGACGGTGCCGAAGTCTTCTTTCATCAGCTCGGTGAGGCAGAATTCCATGGTCACGCGGCTGTCGTCGACTTCATCGACCACCAAGACGTTTTTGCCTTTCAGGGCTTCGGGCAGCGGGTCGAGCCATTGGACTTTTTTGACTTCGTCCGTGACTTGGCCTTCGTTGTCGCTGTCGTAGTAGGCGGTGGTGACGGCGTAAATCGGAATTTCCAAAAAGCAGCGCAGCATACGGGCGGGAATGAAGCCGCCGCCGCCGATGGCGATCATGGCGTCGTAGCGGGTGCCGGATTGTTGGATTTTTTCTGCCAAGCCTTTGATTACGCGATGGATGTCGTCGTAGGTGTACCAGATTTTCTGTTTCATGTTGCGTTCCGTCATCGTGTCGTTTCGGAATGGGTCAAGCAGCCCTGTGGCCGGATAAGGCGGGCTGCCCGGCAGGTGTCGGGGAATGGGATAATGCAAAAAAGCCAGTCATTGCGCTCGGAGCAATATGCTGGCTTTTTGCAGTCAGTCGGGAAATTATTCGCCTTTGGCTTTTACCACTTTGCGGCCGCGGTACATGCCGTTGGGAGAAATGTGGTGCGGGCGGTGTACTTCGCCGGTTGCGCTGTCAACAGACAGGGCAGGCGCGGTCAAAGCGTCGTGTGAACGGTGCATACCGCGTTTGGAAGGGGATTTTTTATTTTGTTGAACGGCCATTTCAAGCTCCTAGATAAGTAAAACTGTGTCCTAATTTCCTGCTGCTTCAGCGGCTTTTCAGGCCGGCCAAAACGGCGAAGGGGTTGGGTTTGTCCTGATTGACGGCTTCCAGCGCGGTGTTGCCGCAGTCGTCGTGGCGCGGTGAAAACGGCAAAGCCATCAGGATTTGGTCTTCAACCAGCCCGCGCACGTCGAGCTCTTTTTCGAGCAGCATGCCTTCCAATTCGTCATCGGCCAGCATGGCTTCGTCCAAGCGCTCTTCGTCGGCAAACAACACGATGCGGCTGCTTTCTTCCATTCGGAAGGGCATGGGCTTGACGCAGCGCTGGCAATACAGCGGCAGGTCGGCCGTTACCGTGAGATCGAGGAAAGGGCGCTGCAGTCGGTCGTGTCCGCCCGAAAGCGAGTAGGAGACGCAGGCTTGTTTGTCCGCAAAATATTCGTGCGACCAAACGCGCTCGTCCAAATCGCTCAGGCTGAAACTGCCTTGCAGACGGCGGCTTTCGGCGGCGAAAACGCCAGGGTCAATCAAATTAGGGTCTAACATAAACGGGGTATGATATAATCTCGGCGGTATAACGTCAATATTTTTAAGCAAAAATGAGTGAAAAACTGCCTTTGGTATTGGGTTCGGGCTCTGTTTTCCGCAAAGCCCAGCTGGAACGCTTGGGTTTGGCTTTTCAGACGGCCTTGCCCGATTTTGATGAAACGCCCGCCGCCGGAGAAAGCGCGGCCGATACGGCATTGCGCCTGGCAGAGGGTAAAGCCCGCTCGCTGGCGGCGGCATTTCCTGCGGCTTTGATTATCGGCGCAGACCAGGTGGCCTGGTGCGGCAATCGGCAGCTGGGCAAGCCGATGAGCGTGGCGAAAGCACAACAAATGCTGCTGTCGCTTTCGGGGCAGTGCATTGAATTTTACAGCGCGGTGGTGCTTTTGAATACGGATAGCGGAAAAATTTACCGCCATGTGGATAAAACCGTCGTGACCATGCGCTGTTTGGATGCGGCGCAAATCGGGCGCTATCTCGAGCGCGAGCCGGATGCGGTTTATTGCGCGGGCGGTGCGATGAGCGAGGGCTTGGGCGCGGCGTTGTTGGAGCGGGTGGAGAGCAGCGACCCGAATGCCTTAATCGGCCTGCCGCTGTACCGCCTGATTGGTTTTTTGCAGGAAGAAGGCGTGTCGGTTGTATAGCCGCAGCGGGAAGCAATGATGAATATTTTTCAGATTTTTTACCTGGAAGAGCAGATTGCCGGCTTAGATGACGGGTTTATCCCGGTTTACAATCAGCCGTATCTGATGGCGCTGCGGCAGGCTAAAAACCGGCAAGACCGCGAGGCCTTCGGCAAAGCTGCCCAAGGGATGCATGCTGAGTTTGGCATGGATCGCTTGATGGCGTTTTATATGGATGGCCGGTTTGATGCCGATTGATTTGGAAAAGATATGAAACCTGTATTGTATTTAATCCCCACGCCGTTGGGCGCGCCCGATACGCCCTGCCTGCTGCCGCACGAGCAGCAGCAGATTGTCGGGCTGACCGATTTTGTGGTGGAAGCGGAGAAAACCGCCCGCGCGCACTTGAAGCATTTGGGCGTGACCACGCCGATTCGCGAATTAAATCTGCAAACGCTCAACGAGCATACCGATGCGAAAACGCTGCCCGATCTGCTCAAGCCTTTGCAGGAAGGGCGGAGCATGGGCTTGGTCAGCGAGGCGGGTTGCCCGGCTGTGGCCGACCCCGGCGCGGATTTGGTGGCTTTGGCGCATCAATACGGATTTGAAGTGCGCCCGTTGGTCGGACCGTCCAGCCTGCTGCTGGCGATGATGGCTTCGGGCGCAAACGGCCAGAGTTTTGCGTTTAAAGGTTATTTGCCGTCTGAAAAAAGTGAGCGTGTCCGCGCGTTGAAGGATTTGGAACAACGCTCGCGCACGCACGATGAAACCCAAATCTTTATTGAAACACCTTACCGCAATGAAGCGCTGTTGGCCGATGCGGTGGCGCAGCTGCATCCGGAAACGCGTTTGTGCATCGCCTGCGATTTGACTTTGCCCGAGCAGCTGATTGTCAGCCGCAAAGTGTCCGACTGGCGCAAGATGTCGGCGCTGCCGAATGTGAAAAAACGCCCAACGATTTTTGTGGTGTATGCGGGTTGAGATGTTGGTGCGGCGGAGTAGGCGTGATGGCCGGGTTATATCTGTTGTGTCATATTAACCAATATCTCTTCAATATAGTATTGAAAAAAAAGCCGTCTGAAAAAAGTGGATTTTTCAGACGGCTTTTTTATTGTTGCACGGTTCAGCGGTTTAAGTTCAGGAGCGGCACAGGCCGTCTGAAAAAACGGGGCAATATACTATATAGAGAGCAATAGAAGCCGTTAAGCGCGCAGATTCAGCAGCAAGTCGCGGAATGCGTTCGGATCTTTAATAAACGTCATCTCACCCGATTGCGGGAAATGGAAATCCAGCAGACGGGATACCCAGAAGCGGATGCAGCCGGCGCGTTGGGCGGTCGGGAAATAAGCGCGTTCTTCATCGCTTAACGGGCGCACGCTTTCGTAGCCGCGGATAAAGGCATCGGCCAGCGTTTGGTCGAGCCGGTTGTCGGCGGTGCGCGCCCAGTCGTTGACCGCAATCGCCAGGTCATACATAAAATTGCCGTTGCAGGCGTAGTAGAAGTCGATAAAGCCGGCCACTTCTTCGCCGTCCAGCAACACATTGTCTTTAAATAAATCGGCATGGATGATGCCCGAGGGCAGGTGTTTGCCCAGATGGTCGTTTAAAAAAGCGATTTCCTGATGCAGCAGCGCGGCATCGCTTTCATTCAATACAGGGCGCAGCTGCTGCTCGGCATCACGCCACCAAACGTCATAGCGGGGATTGTCCATCTTCAGGGGGAAGTCCTGCCCGGCCAAGTGCATTTTCGCCAACATCGCGCCGGTGTGGAAACACTGCATTTCCGTTGCCCAGCCGGTGTCCGAACCTTTCAGACAGGTAACCAGGCAGGCCGGTTTGCCGGCCAATACGGAATCCAGTTTGCCGTCTTTACGGGCAATCGGCGCAGGGCAGGCCACACCTTTGCCGCTCAAATGGCGGTTCAGCTGCAGAAAAAACGGCAGCTCTTCCTGGGTCAATACTTCAAAAACGGTTAAAACATAGCGCCCGGTCGAGGTCGTCAAAAAATAATTGCTGTTGGTAATCCCTTGGGCAATACCTTGCAGGGCAATAAATTCGCCTAAATCATATTGAGTGAGAAACGCACGCATCTCTGCGTCGGATACGCTGGTATAAACAGACATATTAGGGACACCTAAAATCAGAATAAACGGTTAGTCTGAATCATATCAAACTTTACCGCCGAGAAGTTAAGAAGTATGGGGCAGAGATATTGGCAAAAGAAGACTGCTTAATAAAAAAAGGCCGTCTGAAAAATGGAGAAGGGATTATTTTGAGGAAGGATTGCAGGATTTCGGAAAATTTTTCGGATAAAAATTTACTTTTAAAACATTGTATTGATGTTTTCTGGTGAAAAATTTCTGTCGAGAGTGTTGACACCATTTCTCTT
>NZ_BCWL01000144.1 GCF_001592185.1 Bergeriella denitrificans NBRC 102155 | reverse complement strand
TTTCAGCCCGATGCCGTCTGAAATTTCCGGATTTCAGACGGCTTTTGTTAAAATGGATTTTTTTCTGCCTGCGTCTGCGCCATGAATATCAAAGCCTCCCTCCCCGGCCTGCTGGCCGCGCTGCTGCCGCTCGGCTTTCTCGCCGTGATGGTGGTCGCGCCCATGACGGCGCTGGCGCTGTATGACGGCGGCGGGATGGTGTGGTCGGTATGGGGCGACGACTATATGCGCGGCCGCATTGTGTGGACGCTGGTGCAGGCCGCTGCGACCTGCGTATTGACCCTGCTGCTGGGCGTGCCTGCGGCATGGGCTTTGGCGCGACTGGACTTTTTCGGGCGGCGGCGGATTTTGCGCCTGCTGATGCTGCCTTTCGCGATGCCCACGCTGGTGGCGGGCATGGGCGTGTTGGCCTTGTTCGGCGCCGACGGTTTTTTGTGGGCGGGCTGGCAGGATACGCCTTATCTGCTGATTTACGGCAATGTGTTTTTTAACCTGCCCGTGTTGCTGCGTGCCGCCTATCAGGGCTTTTTGAGCATACCGGAAACGCGCCTGCAGACGGCGCAGACGCTGGGCGCGGATGCCCGGCAGCGCTTTTGGCAGATTGAATGGCCCGCGCTGCGGCCGTGGCTGGCGGGCGGCGCGTGTTTGGTGTTTTTATACTGTTTTTCCGGCTTCGGGCTGGCGCTGCTGCTGGGCGGCAACCGCTATGCCACGGCGGAAGTGGAAATCTACCGCCTGATTGCCTATGAATTGGACATCGCGCAGGCTTCGGCATTGGTGTGGCTGGTGCTGGCCGTTACCGCCGCCGCCGGCCTGCTCTACGCCCGCCTGAGCCGCCGCACCGCTTCTGCCCGCGCCCTACCGCCGCCGATACCGCGCCCGCCGCAATCGGCAGGCGAGCGCGTGCTGCTGGTTTGGACGTGGGCGGTGCTGCTCGTCTGCTGCGCCCTGCCTTTGGCGGCGGTGTGGGTGCAGGCGCTGGCAGCCGGCCGCTCCTGGCTGGTATTGCTCGAAGCCGACACGCTGGCCGCCGCGTGGAACACCCTGCGCTTTTCCGCCATGGCGGTGGGGCTGGCGGTGGTGTTGGGCATCGCTTACGCGCTGGCGGCGCGGCGCTCGGCCTGGATACGCGCGCTGACGTTTCTGCCGTTTATGGTGTCGCCCGTCTGCATCGCGTTTGGCATTTTGCTGCTTTACCCCGATTGGACGGCCTCGCTGCCGCTTTTGGTGGCAACTTACGCGCTGCTGGCCTATCCGTTTGTGGCCAAAGACATATTGGCCGCTTGGGACAATCTCTCCGAAAACTACGCCGCCGCCGCCCGCAGTATGGGCGCAAACCGTTTTCAGACGGCCTGCCGCGTGACCGCGCCGCTGCTGATGCCTGCCCTGCGCCGCGGCACCACGCTGGCCGCCGCCACCTGCATCGGCGAATTTGCCGCCACGCTGTTTCTCTCCCGCCCCGAATGGCAGACGCTGACCACGCTGATTTACAGTCACCTCGGGCGCGCGGGGGCGGATAATTACGCCAAAGCCATGGTGCTGACCGCGGTCTTGATGGGGCTGGCGGTGGCGGCGTTTCTGCTGCTGGACGAAAAAGAAGACAAAAAAGCCGTCTGAATATTACCGATATTCAGACGGCTTTTTTTAATGCACGCGCGGCACGCGGCGTTTACGGCTGCGGGTTGCCGAAATGCGCCAGCCACACCGCCCATTGTTCGTCCGTCGGCGCGGTTACTTCCACCGCTTCGCCCTGCAGGTTTTCAAAACACAGACTGCGGGCGTGCAGCATCAGCCGCTGCGTGCCCAGATGTTCGGAAACGGCGTGGTTTTGGCGCAAATCGCCGTAATTGGTGTCGCCGACGATGGGGTGGAAAATGTGTTTCAGATGGCGGCGCAGCTGGTGCTTGCGGCCGGTATGCGGCTCCAGCTCCGCCCACGAATAGCGCGAGGTCGGGTAGCGGACGGCGGATTGGAACGGCAGCTCGATACGCGCCAGGCAGCGGTAGCTGCTCACGGCTTCCTGCACGGTGGCTTCGGTCAGGGCTTCGGCGATTTGGTCGGGCTGGTATTTGAGCGGGTAGTCGATGGTGTCTGCGTCGGGCAAATGGCCGCGCACCACCGCCCAATAGGTTTTGCGGGCGGTTTTGTGTTCAAACTGCTGCGTGAGCGCGCGGGCAGACCGGCTGTCGAAGGCAAACAGCAATACGCCCGAGGTCGGCCGGTCGAGACGGTGCACGGGAAACACGCGCCGCCCGACTTGGTCGCGCAGGGTTTGCACGACCACATGGGTTTCGCGGCGGTCGAGCCAACTGCGGTGCACCAGCATCCCGGCGGGTTTGTTAACGGCGATGCATTCGTTGTCTTGATAAAGGATATCCAGCATTTTTCAGACGGCCTGCGGGGGAAAAGAAATGATTTGTGCCTCATCGACGGTGATGCCGATATGGCCGAGCGCCGCCCAATCCGCGCTACCCTGCGTCTGCCAGCCGCACAACACGGTCAGGCTGCCGTAGCGCGGGTGGGCGCACACCAGCCGCATGCCTTCGGGCAAGGGGGCGGCTTCGAGCAGCGGGCAGCGTGTGCCGCCATTGTCTATCCGTATGGCCTGCGGCGGGATGTAGCGTTGCGCGTCGGCGTTGTGCAGCCCCAGCAGGCGGGCGGCGTAGAGATTGGCGGGACGTTGCAGCACTTCCTGCGGCGTACCGCTCTGCACCGCCCGCCCCTGCTGCAAAATCAGCAGGCGGTCGGCCATGCTCAGGGCTTCTTCGGGGGAGTGGGTGACGGACACGGCGGGGATGCCGGTTTGACGGATTTGCGCCAAAGTCAGGCCGCGCAGCTGCTGCCTGAGATGGCTGTCGAGGCTGGAAAAGGCCTCGTCGAGCAGCAGTAAGGCAGGTTGGGCGGCCAGGGCGCGTGCCAATGCCAGCCGCTGCTGCTCGCCGCCCGACAGTTTGTCGATGCGCCGCGCAGCCAGATGCGCCAGGCCGACGGCTTCGAGCTGCTGCAAGGCCCGCTGCCCGGCTTCGCGCCGCCCCGTGCCGCGCATCCGCAGGCCGAAGGCGGCGTTTTCCACTACATTCAGATGCGGAAACAGGGCGTAATCTTGAAACATCAGCGCAATCTGGCGTTTTTCAGACGGCCTGTCGGTGATGTTTTCGCCGTTCAGCCAAACTTCGCCGCTGTCGGACGCGAGCAGGCCGCTGATGATTTTCAGCAGGGTGGATTTGCCGCAGCCCGACTGCCCCAATACGGCCAGCAGCTGCCCGCCGCCTATGCTCAGGCTGATGTTGTCGGCCACGGTGTGCGCGCCGAAACGCTTGCTGATGTGTTTGAGTTGCAGCATGGTATGACTTTCAGACGGCTGCGGGGCGGCTGATGTCCGCCAAATAGCGGGTAAGCGGATGCTGCGGCGCAAGCAGGCCGTAGCGGCGGAAGGCGTCGAGCGTCACCAGCTGCGCGTCGGCCATCATCTGCCCGCCGAGCATGGCTTCAACCAACTGCGGCGGGGTCAGGCACTCAAACCCGGCCACTTCGCCGTCCAGATTTTCGGGGCGCACGTCCGGCGCCAGCACGACATCGAAAATATGCAGGATTTCATTGTGCAGGCCGCGGGCAACCGGGCGCAGGCTGTGGATGCGGTTGCTCGGGCGCATACCGGCCAGCTGCTGCGGGCTTAATCCGGCTTCTTCTTCGCTTTCGCGCAGTATGGCGGCTTCGACGGCTTCGCCGCTGCTGATACCGCCGCCGACCAGGTTGTCGAGCTTATCGGGATCGACGGCTTTGTGCGGGCTGCGCCGCCCGATCCAGAAACGCCATTGCCCGTCGATACAGGCCAAGCCGTTGAGATGCACGGCATGGCTCATCAGGCCGAACGGGCGGAACGCGGCCCGCTCCAAGGCAAACAATACCTGCCCGTCTTCGCCGCACACGTCAAAACGCTCGTCGCGCCAGCCGTGCAGCAGCCCCAACCGCTTCCACTCGGATGCCATGTGCTGCAAACCGTCGCCCAATGCCAGCCAGCTGTCGGCCTCCAAAAACAGGCCGTCTGAAGATGCGGACGCGCTGCCGTGCCAGTCTTTGGCAATCCGCTCTGCCCATTGCGGATTGATGCGCCCCAGCGGGCAGCCGCGCAGCCACAAGGTCTGCCAGCCGCCGCTCAAGCCGTAGGCCTGCTGCGCCCACTGCCACAGGGCATCGTGGGCGGACGGGGTAATCGGTGCGGAAAAAGCGGGGTGTTCGGAGCACATACGCGGGTTCCTGATAAAGGGATGTTGTGATTGTAACCGCTTTATGCAGCTTTGCAACCGAAGCGCGGCTATCGGGTATAATGGCAGCAGGTATCCTTTGGAAAGGCACGCCATGAGCGAATTGAACAATATCCTCTCTTTCAACAGCGAATTTGTCGAATCCGGCGAATACGCCCAATTTTTCACCAGCAAATATCCCGGCCGCGGCCTGGCGATTTTGTCCTGCATGGACGCGCGCATCATCGAGCTGCTACCGCGCGCGCTCGGTTTGAAAAACGGCGATGCCAAGCTGATTAAAAACGCCGGCGCGGTGGTGACCCACCCGTGGGGCTCGGTGATGCGCAGCCTTTTGGTGGCCGTGTTCGAGCTGAAAGTGAACGAAATCATGGTGATTGCCCACCACGACTGCGGCATGCAGAAGCTCAATGCCGACAGTTTTCTCGGCAAAGCCGCCGACAACGGCATCCCCGACGACCGCCTGGAAACCCTGCGTAACGCGGGCATCGATCTCGACAGCTGGCTGACCGGCTTTGACAATGTGGAAGACAGCGTCCGCCATACCGTTTCCCTAATCCGCCGCCATCCGCTGATGCCCGCCCATGTGGCCGTGCACGGCCTGGTGATTCACCCGACCACCGGCAAGCTCAATCTGGTGGTGGACGGCAGCCTGAGCGCCGAAGCAAACGGCGGCCGGCCATGAGCGGCATTGGTCTTTTCGGCGGCACGTTCGACCCCGTACACAACGGCCATCTGCACATCGCCCGCGCTTTTGCCGACGAACTGAAACTGGATACCGTGGTGTTCCTGCCCGCCGGCGACCCTTACCACAAAGCGCAGTCCACGCAAACGCCCGCCGCCCACCGCCTGGCGATGACCGAGCTGGCCGCCGCCGATGATGCGCGGTTTGCCGTCAGCGATTGCGACATGGTGCGCGAGGGCGCGACCTATACCTTCGACACCGTGCAGATTTTCCGCCAACAGTTTCCGCAAACGCCGCTGTGGTGGCTGCTCGGCAGCGACAGCCTGATGAAACTCCATACCTGGAAAAAATGGCAGACGCTCGTGCGCCAAATCCATATCGCCGTTGCCATGCGCCAGGGCGACAATTTAAGCCGTGCGCCGCGCGAATTACACGCCTGGCTCGGCGAAGGGCTGCAAAACGGCAGCGTCAAAATCCTGCAGGCGCCGCTGTATGATGTCAGCTCCACCCAAATCCGCGAATTGATCCGACAAGGCGGAAATTCAGACGGCCTGCTGCCGCCGCAGGTTGCGCGCTATATCCGCAAGCACGGGCTTTACCGCTAAGTAATCAGTCGGAGCGTCATTTCTCCGACCATATACCGCCGTATCCTCGCTGATGCCGCTGAGCAATCCAAAGCCTGTGCAAAACATCGGATGCTCCGTACCCAAATCACAGGCCGTCTGAAAATTATAGTCGTTTCAATTTAGATTGAGACAAGG
>NZ_BCWL01000143.1 GCF_001592185.1 Bergeriella denitrificans NBRC 102155 | reverse complement strand
TATTCCGCCTGAACCGGCCGGCTTTCATCCGCGCTTCTTTCCAATGCGTACAAACCGGCCGGTTTGCTGTATAAAAAACGGTAGTTATACACAAGCAGCAGGCCGTCTGAAAATTTATCCACATCTGCCAACAGCGTCCGCCTCGGTTTATCCATCTCTCAAAATTAGAATTAATCCATTGAAAAAATTGACGAATTAAAATTATCCACAGCAAAATCGCTGCTTCAAAATCAAAATCAATTTATAAATAAATCTTTTTATATTCTTTTCAATTTTCCGTTTTCCGCTGTTCAAAGCAGAGCGGAAAACGTAAAGCAACTTTTTCAAAAAATTAAAAAGTTAAGGATTGTTAAACAACTGTAAATGGAGTAGAGTTACGCCCCATAAAATAAATCAATAACGGAGCATCCTCAATGAAAGGCGATATCGGCGTCATCGGTTTGGCCGTAATGGGACAAAACCTGATTCTGAACATGAACGACCACGGTTTTAAAGTAGTCGCATTCAACCGCACCACCAGCAAAGTAGATGATTTTTTAAACGGCGCAGCCAAAGGCACGGATATTATCGGCGCCTATTCATTGCAGGATTTGGTTGAAAAACTTGAAAAACCAAGAAAAATCATGATGATGGTACGCGCCGGCAGCGTAGTGGACGAATTTATCGAGCAACTCGTGCCCCTGCTGGACGAAGGCGACATCATCATCGACGGCGGCAACGCCAATTATCCCGATTCCACCCGCCGCACGAAAGAATTGGCCGAAAAAGGCATCCGCTTTATCGGCGCGGGCGTATCCGGCGGCGAAGAAGGTGCGCGCAATGGCCCGTCCATCATGCCCGGCGGCGATGAATCCGCATGGCCGGAAGTGAAGCCGATTTTCCAAGCCATCGCCGCCAAAACCCCGCAAGGCGAGCCCTGCTGCGATTGGGTCGGCCGTGACGGCGCCGGCCATTTCGTCAAAATGGTGCACAACGGCATCGAATACGGCGATATGCAGCTGATTTGCGAAGCTTACCAGTTTATGAAAGACGGCTTGGGCTTGTCTTACGACGAAATGCACAAAATTTTCAGCGAGTGGAACACCACCGAGCTGGATTCCTATCTGATTGAAATCACAGCCGATATTCTGGGCTACAAAGACGAAAACGGCGAGCCGCTGGTTGAAAAAATTCTCGATACCGCCGGCCAGAAAGGCACAGGCAAATGGACGGGCATCAACGCCCTCGATTTGGGCATCCCGCTGACGCTGATTTCCGAATCCGTGTTCGCCCGCTGCGTGTCCGCCTTTAAAGAACAGCGCGTGGAAGCCGGAAAACTGTTCGGCAAAACCATCACGCCCGTCGACGGTGACAAAACAGAATGGGTCAACGCCCTGCGCCAAGCCCTGCTCGCTTCCAAAATCATTTCCTACGCACAAGGCTTTATGCTGATCCGCGAAGCCAGCGAAGTAAACGATTGGGCGTTGAACTACGGCAATACGGCTTTGCTGTGGCGCGAAGGCTGCATCATCCGCAGTGCGTTCCTGGGCAATATCCGCGACGCCTATGCCGCCAATCCCGATTTGGTGTTCTTGGGCGCCGATCCTTACTTCAAAGGCGTATTGGAAAACTGCCTGCCCGCCTGGCGAAAAGTGGTGGCCAAAGCCATCGAATGCGGTATCGCCATGCCGTGTATGGCTTCCGCCATCACCTTCCTTGACGGCTACACCACCGAGCGCCTGCCTGCCAACCTGCTGCAGGCACAGCGCGACTACTTCGGCGCACACACTTATGAGCGCACCGACAAACCGCGCGGCGAGTTTTTCCACACCAACTGGACGGGTAAAGGCGGCGACACCGCTTCGACCACTTACGATATTTAAGCCCGCTGCAAAAAAGCCGTCTGAAAACGAACAGTCGTTTTCAGACGGCTTTTTTTATGGTTGTTTTGTTAGATTATAACCTCTTCAAATGCTGTCATTAGCTTCGCAAGTCCGCTGCGCGGGGGGAGCGCAGCGGACTTGCGAAGCTAATGACGGCAATCAAGATTTCTGTTGTTTAGAAATGTCACGATATATTTTTCAGACGGCCTTTGCGCCATAAAAATAAACAGCATGGCGTAATCTGCGTTTCACCGAGCCTGCTTACGCCGCCGTCAGTTTTTTCGCCAGACGCTGCAGGCCGCCGAGCAGGTGGGCGCGGGTGGCATCGTCTGCTTCCTGCTCCGAGAGGCTGGCGGCAATGCCGTAATATTGCCCGCCCGGGTCGGTAAACGCAATGCCGAAGCAGAACATACCCAAACGCAGCTGCCCGTTGTCCAGCGCAAAACCCTGTTGCCGGATTTGCGCCAATTCCGCCAGCAGCGCCGGCATATCCCGCACGCCGTTTTCCGTATAGGGCGCGGGAAAATCCGTGATTTGCGCGGCAACCTGTTCATCTGTCAGGCGGCTCAAAATGGCTTTGCCCGTAGCGGTGAAAACGGCGGGCAGCTGCATCCCGATGCGGAAGGTGACGCCCAAAGGCGCCTGGCTGTTGCGGCAGGCCAGGTAAACCACCTGGTCGCGCTTGAGCATGGAAAGCGTCAGGGTATAAGGATCGAGCTCGGGAATCAGGCTGATGGCGTTTTGAAACTCGGCCACGATGTCCTGCCGCGCCATAAAGCCGTTGGCCCAATACAGCACATGCGCGCCCAATACGAAATGCCGCTCGTCGTATTTACGCAGCAGCCCGGCATCGGTCAGGCATTGCAGCAGGCCGTGCACCGAGCTGCGGGGCAGGCCGAGCATTCTGGCGATGTCCGCTCCGCTGAGAGGATGCGGGGTTTCCGTCAGTAAATCCAAGATTTTGACTGTTTTGTCTAAAGCGGGAACGGCTAAATGTTTCATGATTTTCAGATTGACAAAGTAAAAGACTTGATTTTATATTGTACATAATGTTGAACAAGTGTTCAATATATTGAACAAAATTAAAGGAGAAGACGATGGGCAATTTATTGGAAAGAATGCGTGCCGCTTTGCCGGGCGGCGCATCGGTGATGTGTGACTGGTTTGCCGAGCGCGCCGAAAACGCGCTGATTCAGGCGACAGACGGCCGCGAAATCATTGATTTTGCCGGCGGCATCGGCGTATTGAATACCGGCCACCGCCACCCCAAAATTACCGCCGCCGTGGCCGCACAGCTGGAAAAATTCACCCATACCGCTTTCCAAATCGTCCCTTACGAAAGCTATATCACGCTGGCCGAGCGCATCAACAGCCTGGTGCCGATTGACGGCCCGGTGAAAAGCCAGTTTTTCTCCAGCGGCGCCGAAGCTGTGGAAAACGCCGTCAAAATCGCCCGCGCCTATACCAAGCGCAACGGCATCATCGCTTTCGGCGGCGCGTTTCACGGCCGCACGCTGATGACGCTGGCGCTGACCGGCAAAGTGCAGCCCTATTCCGCCGACTTCGGCGCCATGCCCGCCGGCGTATTCCACGCGCTTTATCCGTCTGCCACGCAAAACATCAGCGTGGACGACGCGGTCAAAAGCATCAAGCGCATTTTCAAAAGCGACATCGCGCCGCACGACGTGGCCGCCATCATATTGGAGCCTGTGCAGGGCGAAGGCGGATTTAACGTCTGCCCGCCCGAGCTGATGCGCGCGCTCAGAGCCATTTGCGATGAACACGGCATTTTGCTGATTGCCGACGAAGTGCAATCCGGTTTTGCCCGCACCGGTAAATTGTTTGCCATGGAACATTACGACGTCAGACCCGACATCATGACCATGGCGAAATCCATGGCGGGCGGTTTCGTATTGAGCGGCGTATCCGGCCGCGCTGAAGTGATGGATGCGCCGCGCAAAGGCGGCTTGGGCGGCACTTATGCCGGCAACCCGCTGGGCGTGGCGGCTGCACACGCGGTATTGGACGTGATTGAAGAAGAAAACCTGTGTGCCAAATCCCAAGATTTGGGCGGCAGACTGGTCGCGTTCCTGCAGAATCTGAATGCGCCCGAAATCACCGAAATCCGCGGCTTGGGCGCGATGGTGGCGGTAGAGTTCGGCGACGACGAGCAGCCGAACGCCGCTTTTGCCGCCAAAGTGCAGCAGCAGGCCATGCAGCGCGGCCTGTTGCTGCTGACCTGCGGCGCACACGGCAATGTCATCCGGTTTTTATTCCCGCTGACTATTGAAGACACCCTGTTTGAGCGCGCGCTGGGCATCATCGCCGAAGCCTTTGCCGCCGCGCGTGCAGCATAAAAGGAGCCATTGTGGACGACATCAAATCCTTATTGAAACACGCCGACGTTTCCTGGGATACGCCTTTTTCAGACGGCCTGACCGTCACCAATCCGGCCGACGGCTCGGTTTTGGCCTATGTACGCAAAACCGATCCGCAGGCGCTGGATGCCCTGATCGCCAAAGCGCAACAGGCGCAAAGCGCATGGGCGGCCAAAACCGCGCTCGAGCGCGCCGATATTCTGTGGGAATGGTTCCGCCTGATGAAAGCGCACAAAGAAACGCTGGCGCGGCTGATGACCATGGAGCAGGGCAAACCCCTGGCCGAAGCGCGCGGCGAAATCGACTACGCCGCCGGCTTTATCCGCTGGTTTGCCGAAGAAGCGCGCCGGATTGACGGCGACATCCTGACTCCGGTGAAAAACCAACAGAAAATGTTGGTGCTGCGCCAGCCCATCGGCGTGACCGCCGCCATCACCCCGTGGAATTTCCCCGCCGCCATGATTACCCGCAAAGCCGCCCCCGCGTTGGCGGTCGGCTGCGCGATGCTGGTCAAACCCGCCAGCGCCACCCCCCTGAGCGCCTACGCCCAAGCCGTATTGGCCTATCAGGCCGGCATTCCGCAGGAAGTGTTTGCCGTCGTCAACGGCAGCGCCGCCGCCATCAGCCAAACCTTTGCCGACCATCCGGTCATCCGCAAAATCAGCTTTACCGGCTCGACCGAAGTCGGCGCGGAAATCTTCCGCAACAGCGCCCGCCACATCAAAAAACTCAGCCTCGAGCTCGGCGGCAACGCCCCCTGCATCGTATTTGACGACGCCGATTTGGAAAAAGCCGTCGAAGGCACTCTGGCCAGCAAATTCCGCAACAGCGGCCAAACCTGCGTATGCAGCAACCGCATCTACGTTCAAAGCGGCATTTACGAAGCATTCTGCGCCCGATTAGCCGAAAAAATCGCCGCCCTGAAACTGGGCAACGGCCTGGCCGAAGGCACGACCCAAGGCCCGCTGATTGACGAAAAAGCCGTCTGCAAAGTGGAAGAACACATTGCCGACGCGCTGGCCAAAGGTGCCGAGCTGCTCGCCGGCGGTAAACGCAGCAGCCTTGGCGGCACGTTTTTCGAGCCCACCCTGCTGAGCGGCGTGACCGCAGAAATGCAGGTCGCCCGCGACGAAACCTTCGGCCCCCTGTGCCCGGTATTCCGCTTTGAAACCGAAGCAGAAGTCACCGCTGCCGCCAACGACACCGAATTCGGCCTAGCCGCCTACGTCTTCACCCGCGACACCGCCCGCCAATGGCGCGTATCCGAAGCCCTGGAATACGGCATGGTCGGCATCAACACCGGCCTCATCAGCAACGAAGTCGCCCCCTTTGGCGGCATCAAAGCCAGCGGCCTGGGACGCGAAGGCAGCAAATACGGTGTGGACGAATATTTGGAAATGAAATATTTGTGCTTGGATTTGAGCTGAGGGTTTTCAGGCATTTTTCAGACGGCCTGCCGCCATACAGGTCGTCTGAAAATCTAATGAAACG
>NZ_BCWL01000142.1 GCF_001592185.1 Bergeriella denitrificans NBRC 102155 | reverse complement strand
TAAGGTACAGATAAAAAATACCTCCTGAGCCGGGAGGTATTTTTTATCTGCTTCAGGCTTTTTTATTGCTTAAAGCGGCTTTGACAAAGGCGGTGAAGAGCGGGTGGCCTTTGCGCGGATTGGAGGTGAATTCCGGGTGGAACTGGCAGGCGAAGAACCACGGGTGATCGGGCAGCTCGATGGTTTCCACCAGGCGTTCGCGGCCGGTGGAGACGCCGCCAATAACGAGGCCTGCGGCTTCCAGCTGGGGCAGGAAGTTGTTGTTGACTTCGTAGCGGTGGCGGTGGCGCTCGCGTATGTGTTCGCTGCCGTAGATTTTGGCGGCGAGGCTGCCGGCTTTGAGCTCGACGTCTTGCGCGCCCAGGCGCATGGTGCCGCCCAGGTCGGCGGATGCGTCGCGGGTTTCCACGCTGCCGTCGGCGGTTTGCCATTCGTCAATCAGGCCGACAACGGGGTATTTGGTTTTGAGGTCGAACTCGGTGGAGGTTGCGCCTTCGAGACCGGCTACGTCGCGGGCGTATTCAATCAGGGCGATTTGCATACCGAGGCAGATGCCCAGATAGGGCACTTTGTTTTCGCGGGCGTAGCGTACGGCGGCGATTTTGCCTTCGACGCCGCGCGAGCCGAAGCCGCCGGGTACGAGAATGGCATCCATGTCTTTGAGCATGGAGACGTCGCCGTTGTTGTTTTCGATGGCTTCGCTGTCGACAAAGGTAATTTGTACGTCGGTTTCGGTGTGGATGCCGGCGTGTTTCAGGGCTTCAATCAGGGATTTGTAGGATTCGGTCAAATCGACGTATTTGCCGACCATGGCGATTTTGGCGGTGTGCTTCGGATTTTGAATCGCGTGGACGATTTTTTTCCACTCGGTCAAATCGGCTTGCTGTACGTTGAGCTGAAGCTGCTCGGTAATGATGTTGTCGATGCCCTGCTTGTGCAGCATTTCGGGGCATTCGTAGATGCTTTGTACGTCGTAGCTGCCGACGATGGCGCGTTCTTCCACATTACAGAAGAGGGCGATTTTGCGGCGCTCGTCTTCGGGCATGATGCGGTCCATGCGGCAGATGAGAATGTCGGGCTGAATGCCGATGCTCAGCATTTCTTTCACGGTATGCTGGGTCGGCTTGGTTTTGATTTCGCCGGCAGCGGCGATGTAGGGCACGTAGCTCAGGTGGGCAAACAGGGTGTTGTTGCGGCCGAGCTGGCTGCGCATCTGGCGGATGGCTTCCAAAAAGGGCAGCGATTCGATGTCGCCGACGGTGCCGCCGATTTCGACGATGGCAACATCATAACCTGCCGCGCCGTCGTGGATGCGGCGTTTGATTTCGTCGGTAATGTGGGGGATGACCTGCACGGTGCCGCCGAGATAGTCGCCGCGGCGCTCTTTGGCGATGACGTTTTCGTAAACCTGGCCGGCGGAGAAGCTGTTGCGCTTGTTCATGGTGGAGTTGATGAAGCGCTCGTAGTGGCCGAGGTCGAGGTCGGTTTCCGCGCCGTCGTCGGTCACGAATACTTCGCCGTGCTGGAAGGGGCTCATGGTGCCGGGATCGACGTTGATATAGGGGTCGAGCTTGAGCATGGTGACTTTCAAGCCGCGCGATTCGAGAATGGTGGCAATAGAAGCGGCGGCGATACCTTTACCCAATGAAGATACAACGCCGCCGGTTACGAAAATAAATTTAGTCATGATGTGCTACCCATGTTGGAATATGTGATTTTACCGTGAAGCGGCGCGGCTGGCAAACGGCAGCGGCATGTGGCTGCACTTGCTGCGAAGCCGTCTGAAAAACGGGTTTTTCAGACGGCTTCGGCCCGCTTTATTCTGCGGCGGGTTGGCGCAGCTCGCGGCGCAGGATTTTGCCGACGTTGGATTTCGGCAGCTCGTCGCGGAACTCAATGTCGCGCGGCACTTTGTAGCCGGTCAGCTCGCGGCGGCAGAAGGCGATTAATTCTTCGGCGGTCAGCGAGGGGTCTTTTCGGACGACGAAGACTTTGAGCGCTTCGCCGGTTTTTTCGCTGGGTACGCCGATACAGGCGACTTCGAGGACTTTGTCGTTGTGGGCGATGACTTCTTCGATTTCATTGGGGTAAACATTGAAGCCGGATACGACAATCAAATCTTTTTTGCGGTCCACCAGCTTGAACCAGCCTTTTTCGTCCATTACGGCGATGTCGCCGGTTTCCAGCCAGCCGTCTTGGTCGATGGCTTTGGCGGTTTCTTCGGGGCGGTTCCAATAGCCTTGCATCACTTGCGGGCCGCGCACCCACATTTCGCCGGGCTGGCCTTGCGGCACTTCTTTGCCGTCGGCATCGCGCAGCTGTACTTCGGTGGAGCAGACGGGCAGGCCGATGGAGCCGGTGTAGGCGGGAATGTTCAGCGGGTTGGCGCACACGCCGGGGCTGGCTTCGGTAAGGCCGTAGGCTTCGACGATGGGCGTGCCGGTGATGTTTTTCCATTTTTCGGCTACGGCGCGCTGCGTGGCCATGCCGCCGCCGAGGGTGAGCTTCAGGTTGGAGAAATCGACTTCGGCAAATTCGGGGCGGTTGATTAAGCCGTTAAACAGGGTGTTGACGCCGATGAAAACGCTGATGCGCTCTTTTTTCATGTCGCCGATAAAGGCTTTCATGTCGCGCGGGTTGGTAATCAAGACGATTTTGGAGCCGACGCCGGAGAAAATCATCAGGTTAACGGTTAGGGCGAACACATGATACAGCGGCAGGGCGGCGATAACGGTTTCGCTGCCTTCCTGAAGCTGGTTTTTAATCCATTCGCGCGCCTGCAGCATATTGGCGCAGATGTTGCCGTGGCTCAATACTGCGCCTTTGGCTACGCCGGTGGTGCCGCCGGTGTATTGCAGAAAGGCGGTGTCTTCGCGGGTTACGGCCACGGGGCGGAAGCTGTGCGCCGCACCCTGTTTTAAGGCCGTCTGAAAAGTAACGGTGTTCGGAATGCGGTATTCCGGCACCATTTTTTTGACTTTGCGTAATACGAAATTAATCAGGCTGCCTTTGAGCAGGCCGAACATTTCGCCGACGGAGGCAACGATGACGTTTTTGATGTCGGTGCGCGGCAGCACCAATTCCAGCGTGTTGGCGAAGTTTTCCAAAACGATGATGGTGGTGGCGCCGCTGTCTTTCAGTTGGTGCGCCAGCTCGCGCGGGGTGTAGAGCGGATTGGTGTTGACCACGACCAGGCCGGCTTTCAGGATGCCGAACAGGGCGACGGGATATTGCAGCAGGTTGGGCATCATGATGGCGACGCGCTCGCCGCGCGGCAGCTTCAGCACGTTTTGCAGGTAGGAGGCGAAATCTGTAGCCAGCTTGTCGGTTTGCGCGTAAGTCAGCACTTTACCCATATTTTGAAACGCCGGTTTGCTTGCGAATTTCTGCGCGCTTTGGGCAAACACGTCGTTGAGGGATTGGTAAAGGGAAAGGTCGATTTCGTGGGCAACGCCCGCTTCGTAGCTTTGAAGCCAGATTTTTTCCATAATGAATGTCTGTATGTGTTCGGGTAAAGGGTGGTGCGGGCGCAATGCCTGCCGATAGAGCGCTTATTCTATGCGCTACGTCCGCGCTATGCAATGCCTGCGGGAAAAAGCCGTCTGAAAAACGGATTTTCAGACGGCCTGAGCTTGTCGCGCTAAACGGATTTAAGCTTCGGCCAGGCCGAGCTTTTTCAGCAAGGCGCGGCTGCCGGCATCGACCAGGCGGAAGGTTTCGGCAAAGTCGCCGGTGTACCACGGATCGGGTACATGGGCGTAGCCGCTTTCGGGAATGAGGTCGGTCAGCTTAAACAGTTTATCGGGATGTTTGCCGAACAGGCGCTCCAGGTTGGCGAGATTGTCGTCGTCCATTGCGATGATGAAGTCGTAATGGTCGATGTCGCTGCCTTTGACTTTGCTGCTGGTAAAGCCGACGGGCGGGATGCCTTGCTCGGTCAGCATTTTCTGCGTACCCGCGTGCATATTTTCACCGTCGTGCCAGCCGGATGTGCCGGCGCTGCCGACACTGATGCGGTGGGCGACACCGGCTTCGGCCGCGCGTTGGCGCAGCACAAATTCGGCCATGGGCGAGCGGCAGATGTTGCCGAGGCAGACGAAGAGAACGTGATACTGCGGCATTTTCAGACGGCTCCGCTGCTGAAAAACGGATTGAAGCCGTCGAGTTTGAGGGCTTGCGCGTAGTTGACCGGCTCGCCGGCTTCCGGCAGGGCTTCGCGCAGCATATAAAGATGCTCGACGCGGCACTCGGCCATCAAGTCCACAAAATTCTGCTGGATAACGGCGATGTTGTCGGTGGGTGAAAGCCGCCATTGGAAAATCTGCGGTGCCAGCTCGAATGCGCCGTCGGTGGCGTTGAAGCTGAACATCAGGCTGCCGCCCTGCTGCGCTGCCATCACCACGCCGACGCGCGGGCTTTGCAGGCGGATGGCGCGGATGGCGTTGGTGGCGAATACGTCCATCGCCATGCGTTGGCGCATGTGGCTGCCCTCTGTCAGAGCGTGCAGCGGCGTGGCGGGCGAGAGCGGATTGACAAACAGGGTTACGTCCGGCGCGGCCAGGGCTTCCTGCCAAAGCTGCATCAGCGGCAGGCCCGCTTTAAGCAGGTTTTGCCCCAAAGCGGCTTGGGTTTTGCGGTCGCCGTAGCCCAGCGCGAATACAACGTGTACCGACTGCCCTTCCGGCAGTGCCAGCTCGGAAGCTTTGAACTGCGCGGCAAAGTTTTGCGCCGCGTCCAAACTCTGCTTGGCTTGAAACCACTGCCCCGCATTGATTTCGCTGACTACGGTGGAGGGCAGCAGAAACGGCAGCCAAGCAGCTTGGCCGAGAGCGCGCAGATGCGGATAGTTTTCAAAGCAGGCATTGAGCGCGGCGGCGGGGGCGTCCAGCTTCAGGTTTTGCGGCTGTTTGCAGCCGGCCACCAAGACCAGCGGCATGGCAAACCATTGGATTTCGTCATCGTTTTCCGCGCCCAGCGTGTGGTCGAGGTTTTCCAGCAGTGCGCGGTAGGATTCGGCATCGGGCGCCATGCTCATGGCCACCGACAGGCCGAGATAGTAATTCTGCATCAGCATGCCGCGGATTTCGGTTTGCAGCGCTTCGGCGGAGAGCTTGCGCTGCGCGGCGGAGCTGCTGTGCGCCAGAGCGGAGGCGTGAATCAGCAGATTGTTTTTTACAGGTGTTTCGGGGTAGGGGCGGGTATCGGGAAGAACGAAAGACGCGGTCATGTTTCTGCCTCGGGGTTATTTTTGTGAAGATGGCAGATTATAGCAATAACAGAGTAAAGCAGTAGGATATGGCGCAGGGGAATTGATTATCTGATTGTTTTTATAGCCGAATAAAATAGAAAAGCGCAAAAGAAAAAAGCACCGGAAACCGATGCTTTGTAAATGTGGCGCGGCGGACGGGGCTCGAACCCGCGACCCTCGGCGTGACAGGCCGATACTCTAACCAACTGAGCTACCGCCGCGCGTGTTGTTCAACCAACAACGAAAGGAAAACTTAGAGAAAGGATTAAACCATAAAAACTGGTGGGTGATGACGGAGTCGAACCGCCGACATTCTGCTTGTAAGGCAGACGCTCTACCAACTGAGCTAATCACCCGAAGCCGCTATTAAAGCAAAATGTGCCCGCGCTGGCAAGCAGCTTCTCAATGGTGAGGCATAGTTTGTTGATAAATAAACGAATAAAAATGCTTATAGTCGTAGAACTTAAATCCTGCTACGGCGTTGGCTCGCCTTGCCGTACTACCTG
>NZ_BCWL01000141.1 GCF_001592185.1 Bergeriella denitrificans NBRC 102155 | reverse complement strand
TATCATTCTTATTTTCAATGACTGTATATTCCAAAACCCGTGCAATTTCGCTTACAATAAACGCCATTCGATTGACGATTAATTAAAGGGTCTCCTATGCAGTATGCCAAAATTTTAGGTACCGGCAGCTACCTGCCTGCCAACCGCGTCAGCAACGACGATTTGGCCGCCAGAGTCGACACCTCTGATGAATGGATTACCACGCGTACCGGCATCAAATTCCGCCATATTGCAGACGAGCAGGAAAAAACCAGCGACCTGGCCGCCGCCGCCGCGCGCCGCGCGCTGGACGACGCAGGGCTGTCTGCGGACGACATCGATTTGATTATCGTCGCCACCGCCACGCCCGATATGCAGTTTCCCTCCACCGCCACCATCGTCCAGCAGAAGCTCGGCATCGCCAACAACAGCCCCGCGTTTGACGTGCAGGCGGTATGCGCGGGCTTTATGTATGCCTTGAGCACCGCCCACGCCTACATCAAAAGCGGCATGAGCAAAAATGTGTTGGTCATCGGCGCGGAAACGTTCAGCCGCATCATCGACTGGAACGACCGCACCACCTGCGTACTCTTCGGCGACGGCGCGGGCGCGGTGGTCTTGGGCGCGTCCGACGAGCCGGGCATCATCCACAGCAAGCTGCACGCCGATGGCAATTATCTCGACCTGCTCAACGTACCCGCGCAAATTGCAGACGGCCAAATCTGCGGCAGCCCGTTTGTGAAAATGGACGGCCCGGGCGTGTTCAAATTCGCCGTCAAAATGCTCTCCAAAGTGGCCGACGACGTATTGACCGAAGCCGGCTATACTGCCGAACAGGTGGATTGGCTGATTCCGCATCAGGCCAACAAGCGCATTATCGATTCCACCGCCAAGCATCTGGGCCTGCCTCAGGAAAAAATCATCCTGACCGTGCAAGACCACGGCAACACCTCCGCCGCTTCCATTCCGCTGGCGCTGGATGCCGGTGTGAAATCAGGCAAAATCCAGCGCGGCCAAAACCTGCTTTTGGAAGGCATCGGCGGCGGCTTCGCTTGGGGTGCGGTGCTGATTAAATACTGATGCGCCGCTTGGCAACCTGCCCGGAAAAACCTATACCGTGAAGCTCCCCGCCTATATTCTGCTGCCCGCCGCCTATCTGGCCGCGCTGGCCTTGTGGCAGCCCAAACTGGCCGCCGCTTACGCGCTGATGGGCGCGGCCGGTTTTTGGCTTTACCGCCGCGACAAAGCCGCCGCCCGCAATCAGCAATGGCGTGTACCTGAAAAGACCCTGCTGCTGGTGGACTTTCTCGGCGGCTGGACCGGATCTTGGGCGGCGCGACACCGCCACCGGCACAAAACCGGCAAAACGTCTTTTATCTACCGCTATTGGCTGAGCGTTATCGGCAATCTCGCGTTCACCGGCCTGCTGTGGCTGGCGCACGGCGATGCAGACGGGCTGCTGCCCCTGCTCCTGTCGCGCATTTAACCCATTTACCCAAAAGGATGAACCCATGTCTTTTGCATTTTTCTTTCCCGGCCAAGGCTCGCAAAGCCTCGGCATGATGAACGGCTTTGAAGGCAGCGCCGTTGTTAAAGCCACTTTCGACGAAGCCTCCGCCGTACTCGGCCAAGATTTGTGGGCGATGATTAACGGCGACGATGCCGAATTAATCGGCCAAACCGTCAACACCCAGCCGATTATGCTGGCCGCAGGCGTGGCCACCTACCGCGCCTATCTCGAAGCGGGCGGCGCAGCCCCTGCCGCCGTCGCCGGCCACAGCTTGGGCGAATACACCGCGCTGGTAGCTGCCGGCGCATTGGACTTTGCCGATGCCGTCCGCTTGGTGCGCCTGCGTGCCGAACTGATGCAATCTGCCGTGCCGCAGGGCGTGGGCGCGATGGCCGCCATCTTGGGCTTGGAAGATCAGCAGATTAAAGACATCTGCGCGGCCGCTGCCCAAGGCGAAGTGGTCGAAGCCGTCAACTTCAACTCGCCCGGCCAAGTCGTGATTGCCGGACACGCCGCCGCCGTTGAGCGCGCTATGGCCGCCGCCAAAGAAGCCGGTGCCAAACGCGCCCTGCCGCTGCCCGTATCCGTGCCCTCGCATTGCAGCCTGATGAAGCCCGCCGCCGAAAAACTGGCCGAAGCGCTGCAAAGTGTTGAAATCAAGCAGCCGCAAATCCGCGTGGTGCACAATGCCGACGTAGCTGCCTACCACGACCCCGCCCAAATCAAAGACGCGCTCGTGCGCCAGCTTTACAGCCCCGTGCGCTGGACGGAAACCGTCAACGCCCTGGTTTCAGACGGCCTGACCGAGTCCGCCGAATGCGGCCCGGGCAAAGTGTTGGCCGGTTTGGCCAAACGCATCAACAAAGAAGCGGTATGCACCGCGCTGACCAATGCCGAGCAGGTTGCGGCTTTTGCCCAAGCGCATTAATCCGACCCGACCACCCGTTTTCAGACGGCCTGCCGCAAAAGCCGTCTGAAAACGCCACCAAAAGCAGAACGCACGATGAGCAAAACCATTATCCTTGCCATGCCCTACCTTTACGGTTTGGACAGGTTGATTGAAAAAAATCTGGCCTATGCCGGATTTTCCGTCATCAACCTCTGCTTTGACGACCGGGAAACCCGCTATCCCAACCTGATGACCCGCGCAGTCGCGTTTTACCATAAAAAATTCAAAAAAAGCCTCAACTACAAAAAGCGAATCAAATACCGCAGCTACGAAGCGGAAATCCAACGCCGCCTGGCCGCACTGGGCGGGCGCAAAGCCGACTACGCCCTGTGCTTCCGCGCCGACGCCTATCCCAAGCACATCATCGCCGACATCCGCCGCCACAGCGAATGGTGCGTCAACTACCAATGGGACGGTATGCACCGCTTCGGCGAAATCTTCGGCTACCTGCCCTATTTCGACCGCTTTTTCGTGTTCGACCAAAACGACGTCGACCGCTACCCCCAATATCCGCTGCGCTGCACCAGCAATTTCTATTTCGACTTCCCCAAAGAGCTGCCCGACCTGCCGCAGGGCGACAGCCTGTATTTTGTCGGCGGCATTATGGACAGCCGCACCTCGTCCATCCAGGCATTCGCCGAAGCCGCCGACCGCGCCGGCCTGCCCTTAGATTTCTACATCGCAGGCAAAAAACACAAATTCGCCGAATACTTCAACCACCCCGGCATCCACCACCTCAGCCGCGATCAGGAGTTTTCCTTCGGCGAAAACCTGCGTAAAGCCCTGAGCAGCCGCGCGCTGGTCGATTTCGTTATCAGCGAGCACGAAGGCCTTTCGTTCCGCGTATTCGACGCATTGAAGTTCGACAAAAAGCTGATTACTACCAATACTACCGTCAAAAAATATGACTTCTACCATCCCGACAATATCCATATCTGGAACGAAAACGAGCCGTTTGAAAAAGTCGTCGAATTTTTGAATAAACCCTTAGCCCCCATACCTGCAGAAATCAAAGTGCAATACAGTTTCAGCCATTGGTTGGACAACATGCTGGCCAAATAACTTTTTCGGAAATTCCACTACATGAGCGGTAATAAAATTTTATTGTGTATGCCGTCCTACAGCGGCATCGTTCAAACTTTTGAAAACAATTTGCGCCATCACGGTTTTGACGTAGCCACCATTGCAGCAGACGGCAGCCACTTCCAATACCCCTCTATTGCCGTACAAATAACCACTAAATTTCGCCAAATCGTTTTGCGCCAAAAAAACGCCAAAGAACACCTCAAATCAAAAATTCTCACCGACCGCTTGCAACAACTGCTCTCCGAGCAAACTTTCGATTACGCCCTGTTCATCCGTGCCGATATGTTCCCCCTCTCCATGCTGCAAACCATCAAACAGCAGAACATTCCCCTTATCGGCTATCAATGGGACGGCATGAATCGCTATCCTGACATTTGGTCATATCACCCGTTTTTTGATAAATTTTACGCATTTGATTCGAAAGATGTGCATCATGGCCCCGGCCTTAGCCCCTCCACCAATTTCTATTTCGACCACCTCAGCCGCCACACCGCTGCGCCGCAAACCGATTTATACTTTATCGGCGCACACCAACCCGAACGAGAACACAGCTTAAAATTATTTGTCCAATACGCCGAAGTACACGGATTTTCACTGGATTGCCATCTTTCCACACTCAATGAAAATATCCGCGCCTACCACGACTGCCCCGCCGTACAAACCAGCAAAACCGGCTTCGACTACGCCGAAAACCTGGCCCGCATCCAAAACGCCCGCGCCATCGTCGATTTCAAAACCCCCGCCCACAACGGCCTGTCGTTCCGCGCCTTTGAAGCCCTCGGCTACCGCAAAAAACTGATTACCACCAACGCCGAAATCAAAAAATACGATTTCTACCACCCCGACAACATCTTCGTTTGGGACGGTCAACACCTCGACGGCCTGGCCGAGTTTATGGCGCGCCCGCTGCACGAATTTCCCGCCGAACTGTACGCCAAATACAGCTTCGGCAACTGGATACGCTATATCCTTGATATTGCGCCGCACCAAAAAATCAGCCTGCCCGAATAGGCAACTCAGGCCGTCTGAAAAAACCATCTGAAAACAGCCAAACAAGAAAAACAGTGATAAAAGGGCAATCTTATGTCTTTCTTCAAAAAATGCCTGATTCGGCTCTGCGGACAAAAGCAGCCCCATCAACAATTTAACTTCAACAACGTCTCCAGCGTCCTCATCCGCCCGATGGGGCATTTGGTTGGTGATACCGTGGCACATACCGTTTACATCGGCCAGCTCAAAGCCGCCTACCCAAACTGCCGCCTCGGTATTCTGACCAATAAGCGCAGCCGTCCCATTTACCAATTTTGTCCGCAAATCGACGAATTAATCGACGATACCGACTTCTCCTGTTGGCAACAGCGCAAAAAATGGCAGCTTTACTTGGATTTCTACGAAACCTATAACAGCCGCCACATCTTTCGCACCGCCCTCCTTGCACCCGAAGCCACCATTATTTTTCATAAAACCGAAAAATCCTACTATCGCACGGATACTGTCCGGAACCATGATTTCCATTGTCCGCCCAAAACCGGGGCGCACATGTCCACTTGGTTGAGTACTTCCGTTTTATCCCAACACCGGCACTTACCGGCGCCCTGCGTCCGTCTTGAAACCAATCCAACCACACTAAAAGCCATACAATCTTTTTGGCCGTCTGAAACATACCGCATTCTGCTGGCACCACAAGGCAGCGTCTGTACTCGCCGGATTGCTCCCGCCGAATTAGCAGCCCTGCTCAACCAAATCCAACCCGAACTGCGCCCGAAAATTCAATTTTTACTGTGTCATACCCAAGGCAGCAACGATTATTTTGCCGAACTGACCGCACTATGCGACCCGGACTTGGTATTAAACCTTTCGGCAGAAACCAGCCTTACCCAATACCTGAATCTGACTGCCTCAGCCGACACCGTTATCAGCATAGACAGCGGCACCGTCCACTTGGCCTGCGCCTTCAGACGGCCTCTGCTTGCCTTTTATGCCGACCATTCCGAAAACTTTACTAAGTGGCAGCCACTCAATACCCCTGATGTTCCGACGCTCAGCCTGATTGCCCGAGCCCCCGACAGAAAAACCGCCAATTTCCCCATGAGCGAAGCTGCAGCATGGCTCAACCGGCATCTTCTACAAGTACTGTAAAATATAGTCATTAAAAGCCACCCGAAAACATCTTTTTTCGGACTAATGGACATTTGGGATGATAAAAATCGCTGAGAACCCCTAGCTATGGTACTTTCAGCGATTTTTTTACCAATG
>NZ_BCWL01000140.1 GCF_001592185.1 Bergeriella denitrificans NBRC 102155 | reverse complement strand
GCTGAAAACGGGCAAGCCGCTTTTATCCAAACGCCCCGCTCTATTACCCCGGCGCAATCCGTGCTATCGTATCGCCATCCATCATCGCCGAACGGGCAGCCGGCCGCTGCCTGTTTCATGACCTTTAAAGGACACGCCATGCACACCCTGCCCCTGCAGCCGCCGCGTTTTGCCGGTTTGCCCGCTACTTTTTACTCAAGTGTCTCGCCCGAGCCGCTGAATGCACCGCATTGGGTAGCCGTCAATACCGGTTTATTAGCCGAATTTGCCCTGCCTGACGCGCATTTTCAAGATAATGCAGACAATCTGGCCTGCCTGTCGGGCAGCGCGGCGCATTACGACCCGCAGCCGCTGGCAACGGTGTACAGCGGCCATCAGTTCGGCGTTTATGTGCCGCGCTTGGGTGACGGGCGCGCGCTGCTGCTGGGCGATATGGCCGACCGGCACGGGCAGCTTTGGGAAGTGCAGCTCAAAGGCGCCGGCAAAACGCCGTATTCGCGCTTTGCCGACGGCCGCGCGGTGCTGCGCTCGAGCATACGCGAATATCTGTGCAGCGAGGCGATGCACGGGCTGGGCATTCCCACCACGCGCGCGCTGACGCTTGCGGGCAGCGCGGACAAGGTGTACCGCGAAGAAGTGGAAACCGCAGCGGTTGTTACCCGGCTGGCGCCGAGCTTTATCCGCTTCGGCCATTTTGAATATCTGTTTTACAAAGGCCGCAGCGATGAGCTGAAACAGCTGGCGGATTTCGTAATCCGGCATCATTATCCCGAA
The DNA here is from genome assembly GCF_001592185.1 of Bergeriella denitrificans NBRC 102155. Lineage (GTDB taxonomy): Bacteria > Pseudomonadota > Gammaproteobacteria > Burkholderiales > Neisseriaceae > Neisseria > Neisseria denitrificans. The sequence continues at coordinate 5,006 of NZ_BCWL01000140.1, read as the reverse complement.
TGCGCCGCCGCCGGGCAGCCCTATCTGGCGCTGCTGACGCAAATCGCCGCCCGCACCGCCGATACCGTCGCCGCCTGGCAGAGCGTGGGCTTCTGCCACGGGGTGCTGAACACCGACAATATGTCGGTGTTGGGTCTGACTTTGGACTACGGCCCTTTCGGCTTCTTAGATGCCTACGACCGCCGCCATGTCTGCAACCATTCCGACCGCGAAGGCCGCTACGCCTACCAAGCGCAGCCCTATATCGCCCATTGGAATCTGGCGGCTTTGGCGCAGTGTTTTGAAGACTTGGTATCCGAGGAAGATTTAAACCGCTTTGCCGACAGCTTCCCCGAGGTTTTTCAGACGGCCTATCTGCACAAAATGCGCCAGAAATTGGGCCTGCAAACCGAAGCGGCCGAAGATGCGGAGCTGGTGGCCGACCTGTTTGCCGCCCTACAGGGGCAAAACGTGGATTTCACGCAATTTTTCCGCCGATTAAGCCAAGTGTCCAATGCCCACGACGACCCGATGCCGTCTGAATTATCCGCATTGTTCGCCCAAGGCAGCCCGCAGCCCTTTAGCCTCTGGCTCGGCCGCTACCGCCGCCGCCTGCGTATGGAAAACAGCGATGCCGCCGAACGCGCCCGCCGCATGAACCGCATCAACCCGATGTATGTGTTACGCAACCACCTGGCCGAACAAGCCATCGCGCTGGCCAAAACGGGCGACTTCCGCGAAATCGAACGCCTGCGCCGCTGCCTGGCCGACCCGTATCAGGAGCGTGCGGAATTCGCCGATTTTGCCGAACCCGCTCCGGAATGGGCAGCCGGTATCTGCATCAGTTGTTCAAGCTGATATCGTTTCGTACTAACGAACGGCCATAAAAAAGCCGTCTGAAAATACCGACAATTTGTCCGCATTTTCAGACGGCTTTTTGATGCCGCAGCAGGCTTAAGGATTCATAATCCGTGCCACCAGCGCTTTTTCCTTGCCCGCCATATTCGGGATTTTCACCTGAATGCCGTTGCCCGGGGCGACATCCACCGCTTCGCCTTTGCGGGTCATCTGCGCCAGCTTCACGGTTTCGTTGCCGCTCGGGTGGATGATTTCCAAGGTATCGCCCACGGCAAAGCGGTTTTTCACTTCCACGGTTGCCCAGCCCTCGGCATCGATTTCCAGCACATGGCCGACATATTGGCTTTGTTTGGCAAGCGAATGGCCGCTGAGGTAGTTTTGATAATCCTGCGTTTGGTGGCGCTCCAGAAAGCCGCTGGTATAGCCGCGGTTGGCCAGGCCTTCCAACTCGGCGAGCAGGCTGTAATCAAACGGGCGGCCGGCCACGGCGTCGTCAATCGCTTTGCGGTAAGACTGGGCGACGCGGGCAACGTAATACAGCGATTTGGTGCGGCCTTCGACTTTGAGGCTGTCCACGCCGATTTCGGCCAGCTTGTGCACCACTTCGATGCCGCGCAGGTCTTTGGAGTTCATGATATAAGTGCCGTGTTCGTCTTCCATAATCGGCATCATCTCGCCCGGGCGGTTGCTCTCTTCAATCAGGAAGACTTTGTTGGCGGCGGGGTGGCGCTGCTGGCCGTTGATGCCTTCAAAATTCTGATTGGCCTCTTCCTGAGCTTTTTCAAAGTTGAAACCTTGCAGCAGCTTGGCATCGCCCATATCGTCGGTTTCCGCATCGTGCACTTTGTAATCCCAGCGGCAGGAGTTGGTGCACGTGCCCTGGTTCGGGTCGCGGTGGTTGAAGTAGCCGGAGAGCAGGCAGCGGCCGGAATAGGCGATGCACAATGCGCCGTGGATAAACACTTCCAATTCGATATCCGGGCATTCCTGGCGGATTTCGGCGATTTCTTCCATGCTCAATTCGCGCGACAGGATAATGCGCTCCACGCCGATTTTTTCCCAGAATTTCACGCCCCAATAGTTGGTGGTATTGGCCTGCACGGAAAGGTGAATCGGCATATCCGGCCATTTTTCACGCACGGTCATAATCAGGCCGGGGTCGGCCATAATCAGCGCGTCGGGCTTCATGGCAATCAGCGGCTCCATGTCGGCCACAAAGGTTTTGAGCTTGGAATTGTGCGGCAGGGTGTTAACGGTCAGGAAGAATTTTTTATTGCGCTCGTGCGCTTCCTTGATGCCCTGCGCCAGCACGTCGAGCTTGGCAAATTCATTGTTGCGGGCGCGTAGGGAATAGCGCGGGCTGCCGGCATAAACGGCATCGGCGCCGAAGTCGTAGGCGGCGCGCATACGCTCGAGGCCGCCGGCGGGAAGTAAGAGTTCGGGTGCTTTCATCGGATATTTTCTTGACGGGTTTCGATAGCGGACGCGGCAAAGCGCAGGCTGCTGCCTGTCCGGGATTTTCAGACGGCCTGAATGTAATGCCGTCTGAAAACGAAGTTTCTGCGTAGCTAAAACGGAGTTCCTGCGTAGCTAAAACGGCGTTTTTGCGTAGCTAAAACGGCGTTTTGTGCAACCAAAAAACGGAGTTTTTGTATTGATCAATCAAGAAAAGCGTTTTTGCAGCCTTGAAACAAATTAATGATGCAAAACCGCTTTTCGGTGCGGCGGAATTATCCGCTTTTTCAAACCCGGGGTCAATTTCCGCCCCGCGCCGCCGCCGCTGCTTTGCCGACTTTACGCGCTTCTTCGGCGGGCAGGCGGTTAATTTTTACACTTTCTTAAAGAAAACAGGTTCAAACGGCGGTTTTTATTGTAAAATATACGGTTTGATTTTGACGCAAACGCAGCAGACTGCGTTTTTGGCTTTGCACAGAGTGGCTTATGGATTTTCGTTTCGACATCATTTATGAATACCGCTGGATGTTTTTATACGGCGCACTGACAACGCTGGGGCTGACCTTCGTCGCCACGCTCGGCGGTACGGTATTGGGCCTGTTCGGCGCGCTTGCCCGCCTGTTGCGCTTTGAAAAAGGCAGCCTGCCGGTACGCGCGGTGGTTTGGGTATTGCGTAACCTGTCGCTGATGTACGTCACCCTGTTCCGCGGTACGCCGCTGTTTGTGCAGATTATCATCTGGTATTTCGTATGGTTTACCGCGCTGGTGAACCCTGCCGACGGCCTGATTGTCAGCGGCGAAGCAGCCGTCAACCTGCGCCGCGACTACGGTGCGCTGATTGCGGGCGTATTGGCGCTGACCGTCAACGCCGGCGCCTACATCACCGAGATTTTCCGCGCGGGTATTCAATCCATCGACCGCGGCCAAATCGAAGCTGCCCGCTCGCTCGGCCTCACCTATCCTCAGGCCATGCGCTATGTGATTCTGCCGCAGGCGCTGCGCCGTATGCTGCCGCCGCTGGCTAACGAATTCATCACCCTGCTGAAAGACAGCTCGCTGCTTTCGACCATCGCCGTAGCCGAGCTGCTGTATGTGCAGAAAACCATTTCCGGCCGCTACTCAGTATATGAAGAACCGCTCTACACCATCGCGTTAATCTACCTGCTGATGACCACCCTTCTGGGCTGGATGTTCTCCCGCATGGAAAAACGCTACAACCCCGCGCAGCGCTGATGCGCCCCGTAAAGCCGTCTGAAAACAGACGGCTTTATGCCATACAGAATATCGTTGACAATTTTGACAATTTTGATACATTGTCGCTTTATATCCCTTCTGCCGCCAAAGCGGCGCAGCTTCCCTTAACCCACCGTTTTCTAAGGATAATCCAAGATGTTCTCCAAAAGCGTTACCATTGAAAAATACGATCCCGAATTGGCCGCGGCCATGGCTGCCGAAGTCAAACGCCAGCAAGACCATGTCGAGCTGATTGCCTCTGAAAACTACGTCAGCTGCGCCGTCATGGAAGCCCAAGGCTCGCAACTGACCAATAAATACGCCGAAGGCTACCCCGCCAAACGCTACTACGGCGGCTGCGAACACGTCGATGTAGCCGAGCAGCTGGCCATCGACCGCGTGAAACAGCTCTTCGGCGCGGAATACGCCAACGTGCAGCCCCACTCCGGCTCGCAGGCCAACCAAGCCGTGTACGCATCCGTATTGAAACCGGGCGACACCATTCTGGGTATGAGCCTGGCGCACGGCGGCCACCTGACCCACGGCGCTTCCGTCAACATCTCCGGCAAACTCTACAACGCCGTGACCTACGGTTTGGACGAAAACGAAGTATTGGATTACGCCGAAGTCGAGCGCTTGGCGTTGGAACACAAACCGAAAATGATTGTTGCCGGCGCATCTGCCTACGCTCTGGAAATCGACTGGGCGAAATTCCGCGAAATCGCCGATAAAGTGGGCGCATACCTGTTTGTCGATATGGCGCACTATGCCGGCCTGATTGCCGGCGGCGAATACCCCAACCCCGTGCCTTTCGCCGACTTCGTAACCACCACCACCCACAAAACCCTGCGCGGCCCGCGCGGCGGCGTGATTTTGTGCCGCGACACCACCCACGAAAAAGCCCTGAATTCGGCCATCTTCCCGAGCCTGCAAGGCGGCCCGCTGATGCACGTCATCGCCGCCAAAGCCGTTGCCTTCAAAGAAGCCCTGCAGCCCGAATTCAAAGCATACGCCAAACAGGTGAAAATCAATGCCGCCGCCATGGCCGAAGAGCTGGTCAAACGCGGCCTGCGCATCGTATCCGGCCGCACCGAAAGCCACGTTTTCCTGGTTGACCTGCAACCGATGAAAATCACCGGCAAAGCCGCCGAAGCCGCTTTGGGCAACGCACACATCACCGTGAACAAAAACGCCATTCCGAACGACCCGGAAAAACCGTTCGTGACCTCCGGCATCCGCATCGGCGCCGCCGCCATGACCACCCGCGGCTTTAACGAAGCCGATGCCCGCGCCTTGGCCAATCTGGTTGCCGACGTATTGGAAGCACCGGAAGACGAAGCCGTATTGGCACGCGTGCGCGAGCAGGTCACTGCTTTGTGTGAAAAAAATCCGGTTTACGGCGCGTAAATAATTCCGCCGCAAAATGCCAAAGCCGTCTGTTTTCAGACGGCTTTTTTCATCCGGTATCAGCGGCGGACTTG
>NZ_BCWL01000139.1 GCF_001592185.1 Bergeriella denitrificans NBRC 102155 | reverse complement strand
CCCTCTTCCCCGTACAGCCAACGCGCCTACCCAATGGCACAGCCCATACAAAAAGGCCGTCTGAAAAACCACGTTTTTTCAGACGGCCTTTTTATCACTTCATCACGCTGCTTCGCCAAACCATTTCAACTCATCGCGCAAGGCGGCGACTTCGCCGATAACCATCAGCGCGGGACGCGGGGCGCGTTCTGCCAGCGCAGGCAAATCTTGCAGACGGCCGGTCTGCACGCTCTGATGCGGCAACGTGCCGTTGGAAATGACGGCCACGGGGGTATCGGGGCTGCGGCCGTATTCGATCAGTTTTTCGGCGATAACCGATGCGCGCAGCGTGCCCATATACACCACCAGCGTTTGATTACTCAACGCCAGCGTGCGCCAGTCGGGCTGTTCGCCATCGTGCTTGCTGTGGCCGGTCACAAACAATGCGCTTTGGGCGCAGTCGCGGTGGGTCAGCGGGATACCGGCGTAGGCGGTGGCGCCGAGTGCGGCGGTCACGCCGGGTACGATGCGGTAAGGGATACCGGCGCGGCGCAACACCTGCGCTTCTTCGCCGCCGCGTCCGAATACAAACGGGTCACCGCCTTTCAGCCGCACCACGCGCTTGCCGGCCTGTGCGTATTCCACCAGCAGGCGGTTGGTTTCTTCCTGCTGCACATGGTGGCAGCCCGCGCGTTTGCCGACGCTGATTTTTTCGGCGTCTTTACGCACCACGGCCATGATTTCGTCGGACACGAGCGCATCGTAAAACACCACGTCCGCCGCCTGCACCGCCTGCAGGGCGTGTACGGTCAGCAGCCCGGCATCGCCCGGCCCTGCGCCGACCAGCACCACTTCGCCCTGATGCGGCTGATAGCCGGCCAGCTGTGCCGCCAGCTCGGCTTCGGCGGCGGCGGTATCGCCCTGCGCGGCCAGGGTGCTGAAGCGGCTGTCGAACAGTTTTTCCCAAAAATGGCGGCGCGCGCCGATGTCCGGCGTGGCGGCTTTGACGCGGCCACGCCATCTTCCGGCGATTTCCGCCATTCTGCCCGTGTGCAGCGGCACCAGCATTTCGATGATTTGCCGCCATTTGCGTGCCAACACGGGCGCGGTGCCGCCGCTGGATACGGCGATTTTAATCGGGCTGCGGTCAATCACGGCGGGCACGATATACGAACACAAATCGGCGGTATCGACCACATTGCAAAATTTACCGCGCGCTTCGGCGGCTTGGAAAATGCGCCGGTTTAATGCTTCGTCGTCGGTAGCGGCAACCGCCAAAAAGACTTCGTTTAAAAAATCTTCCTGAAACGCGCCGCCGAGCCAGGTTATCCGCCCTTCTGCCAGCCAACTTTGAAACTGCGGGCTGAGCGCGTCTGCCACCACTCTGACGGCGGCGCCGGCCCGCATCAGGCTCTCGGCCTTGCGTTCGGCAACCTGCCCGGCTCCCGCCAGCAAAACGGCGCGGCCGCCCAAATCGGCAAACATCGGATAGTGGCTCATGGCGTATTCTCGCTTTTATCTGAAATCAGCCGCCATCTTAAAGGCCGTCTGAAAAAAGCGGAAAGAATGGTTTTTGCTTTTCTTATGGTGTTTGGTTATATCGTGTTTTCAGACGGCATTGCACCAAATCTATCCGGATTTTTTGGTCATCTGATAAACCGCAAACGACGGCAGAATCAGATACACCATATTCGCCACAATCCGCATATAAATCGGCACGTTCAAATCCGCCAGCACCATCATCCTGGCTACGTGCGCCGCGCCCAAGACAATCACCAGCTCGTTCAACGCCCTGACTTTCTGCTGCCATTGGGCAAACAGAAACAGCAGCAAGCCCGTCGCCAGCGGCGGAATACCGATGAGCGATACAAACACCCAATCCGGCTCGGCATCCGGCGCATGGCCGCTCACCCGCGCAATGCAGAACATCTGAAACGCCACCACGGCAAACACCGCCGCCAGCATCAGATGTTCCCTGCGCCGCAGCACGCGCAGATGCGACAGGCCGCGCCATAAAAAAGCCGCCGCGCTGATGGCAAACAGGCACAACACCATCAGCCAGCCGAAAGCAATAATCAAATGGTTTTCCATAATTAAAAAATCGCAGCATTCCCGCTAAAAGAAATGCCCGTTATTTCAGCACACACCGCCGTTTTTCAGACGGCCTCACGCAGCGGCAAAGTCCGTCTGAAAACGCACGCAAACCACACGGCCCCAAGCTCAAGGCCACAGCCAAGCCCACACGCTGCGCCCCTCTCCCCGTAGCAGCAGCAAAGTACGGCAGGCCGCGTCCGTCCGCATACATTCCAAGCCCACGCCCTCGGCAGCCAGCGCGGCGGCGATTTTCGGGTGGAGAAACTGCTGCTTGGCGCCCGTGCCCACAATCACCACTTCCGGCAAGGCCCCGCCCTCCGAGTACAGCAAATCAACGGCGGTCAAATCGGCGGGGGTTTCCGCCGCCGCGCGGCTGACGCCCTCAGGCCGCCACACCACGGCTTCGGTATAAACCCGGCCGCCGATTTCGATGCATCCGGGCGCATAAGCGCCAAGCTCCGCCCCTGCGGGCGCGTGTTCCTCAATCAACATAACCAAAAATCCATCGGTAAAAAAGGTGCAAAAACAGGTAATTTCGGGTAGGATTGGAAACTTTACTACCCGCGCCGCCGCTTGGCAAGTTGCCGGATACGCGGCGGCCGGGCGCGCAGCATCATACCACGGCCATGCTCAAAGCATACGGACCGGCCGGGCCGCGCCCCACAGCGCATCAGGCCGCCGCGCTCCGTCCGCCATGGATGCTGCGTCAATATGGTCTATCAGGAATACGGCTGAATAAGGAGACACAATGAAGCCAGTCAATATCGGTATTTTAGGTTTGGGCACGGTCGGCGGCGGCACGGCTGCCGTTTTGCAGGATAATGCTGCGGAAATCAGCCGCCGCCTGGGGCGCGACATCGCCATTACCGCCGTGTGCGCCCGCGAAGAAGCGCGCGCCAAAGCCATCTGCCCTACCGCAGCCTTCGAGCGCGACCCATTTGCCCTGGTGCGCCGCGACGACGTAGATGTCGTGGTCGAGCTGTTCGGCGGTACCGATACGGCCAAAGACGCAGTGATTGAAGCCATTTCCCACGGCAAACACATCGTCACCGCCAACAAAAAACTCCTGGCCGAATACGGCAACGAAATCTTCCCGCTGGCGGAAGAAAAAAACGTGATGGTGCAGTTTGAAGCCTCCGTCGCCGGCGGCATCCCGATTATCAAAGCCCTGCGCGAAGGCCTGGCGGCCAACCGCATCCGCAGCATCGCCGGCATCATCAACGGTACCAGCAACTTCATCCTGAGCGAAATGCGTGAAAAAGGCAGCGCGTTTGCCGATGTATTGAAAGAAGCGCAGGCATTGGGCTATGCCGAAGCCGATCCGACCTTCGACATCGAAGGCCACGATGCCGGCCACAAAATCACCATCATGAGCGCACTGGCATTCGGTACACCGATGAACTTCGCCTCCTGCTATCTGGAAGGCATCAGCAAGCTCGACAGCCGCGACATCAAATACGCCGAAGAATTGGGCTACCGCATCAAACTCTTGGGCATCACCCGTAAAACCGGCAAAGGCATCGAATTGCGCGTCCACCCCACCCTGATTCCCGAGCGCCGCCTGCTGGCCAACGTCAACGGCGTGATGAATGCCGTGCGCGTCAACGCCGATATGGTCGGCGAAACCCTGTATTACGGCGCAGGCGCGGGCGCATTGCCGACCGCCAGCGCAGTAGTGGCCGACATCATCGACATCGCCCGCCTGATTGGTGCGGAAACAGAAAACCGCGTACCGCATCTGGCCGTACAACCCGACGAAGTTCAAGCACAAACCATCCTGCCTATGGACGAAGTCGTCAGCAGCTACTACCTGCGCGTACAGGCGGAAGACAAACCCGGCACGCTCGGCAAAATCGCCGGCCTCCTGGCCGACAACCAAGTGTCCATCGAAGCACTGATACAGAAAGGCGTGATTGACAAAACCACCGCCGAAATCGTCATTCTCACCCACAGCACGGTCGAGAAAAACATCAAAGCCGCCATCGCCGCCATCGAAGCACTGGATTGCGTGGAAGTGCCCATTACCATGATCCGCATGGAAAGCCTGCATGACTGATGTAAACAAACCCGGACTCACACCGGAAGAACAAGCAGCCAAAGCCAAAAAAGCCAAGGCCAAAATCCGCACCGTCCGCATCTGGGGCTGGATTATCATGGCCATGCTGGTCAGCTTCTTCTTCCTGTCGAAATGCGCCATGACCAAGCCGGAATTCAAACAAAGCGTGATTGATTCCTGCATCAAAAACATCCCGTTTTCCGACAAATGGCAAGCCGATTTGAAAGCACGGGGCTTAGAAGACCAAAGCCAGGCCGTCGTCGCCGACTACTGCGTCTGCATGTGGGAAGAGCCGCTGGAAAAACTCAGCTACCAACAAGTTGAAAACTTCAGCAAAATCAGCGCACAAGAGCAACTCGATCTGCTCGGCGGCTCCGAAGCCTTCGAAGCACGCGACCGCCAATGCATCGCCGGGCTGAAAGCACAATAATCCCTTTGCAGGTACAAAAAAGCCGTCTGAAAAACACTTTCAGACGGCTTTTCTATATCAACACATATCACTTCCCCGAAAAATCTTCCCGACCCACAATCAGCCAAGCCAGCAGCACCGCCGCAGCCGCCAAACCCGCACCGGCCAAACCAATCCCCTTCAAGCCGAACCATACCGTCACATAATGCCCCAGCAGCGCCCCGCCGCCGATGCCCACATTATACAAACCCGAATAAATCGCCGAAGCCACATCCGTTGCATCCGCAGCAAAGTCCAACACCTTGGAAATCATCGCCAAGCTGGCCACCGCAATCGCCATCCCCCACAAAAAACACAGCACATACACCGCCCAAGCCGAAGCCGCCGCAGGCAGCAGCAACAGCATCATCAACATCACCACCGCCGCCGCACACACCAAAAACACCCGCGGCCAACGCGCAAACCACTTACCGAACACATAAGAAGCCGCAAACCCCGCCAAACCGTAGGCCCCCAGCACCGCCGTTACCTGCTCCGGCGCAAAACCACCCTCACCCAGCACAAACGGCTCAATATAGCTATACGCCGTAAAATGCGCCGTAATCACCAACACCGTAAACCCGTAAAGCAACATCAGATTTTTACGTTTCGCCAACAGCGGCAGGCTCGCCAACGAACCACTGTTCACACTCGGCAGTAGCGGCAGATTTTTCGCCAAAATCACCATCACCGCCGCCGCACACACACCAATCAGCAAAAAACTCACCTGCCAACCGAAATACTGCCCGATCACACGCCCCAGCGGAATCCCCGCCACCATCGCCATCACCGTACCCGTACTCAGCAAACCCAAAGCCTGATTACCCTTACCCTTGGGCGCCACCCGAATCACCAAAGCCGCCGTAATCGACCAAAACACCGCATGCGTCAACGCCACCAACACCCTGCCCGCCAGCAACACCGTAAAATTCCACGCAAAAAACGACACCACATGCCCCGCCACAAACAGCGCAAACAACACCAGCAGCAAACGGCGCCGCTCAAACGTCTTCGTCAACAGCATCAAAGGCAGCGACAGCAGCGCGACAATCCACGCATACACCGTAATCATCACCCCCACTTCCGTCGGCGTTTTCCCAAAGCTCTGCCCGATGCCGCTCAAAAGCGCAATCGGAATATACTCCGTCGTATTAAAAATAAACGCCCCCACCGCCAGCGCCATCACACTGAGCCACTGCTTATCATTTACCGAAGCCGCCGCCATCATAGCCCTTTATTAATATCAAAACATAAACTGCGTATTGTACGCCGATTGCCTTGTGCACGAAATATAGTCGAAGAACTGAATTT
>NZ_BCWL01000138.1 GCF_001592185.1 Bergeriella denitrificans NBRC 102155 | reverse complement strand
CAGACGGCCTGTTTGTTTTAAAACGGTTTATCCAAGCTGAGACCTTTGCAAAAATATTGAAAATCCCTTGGTCGTCATTAGCTTCGCAAGTCCGCTGCGCTTCCCCCGCGCAGCGGACTTGCGAAGCTAATGACGTCGCTGAGTGTTCAGCTTTTTTGCAAAGATTTCAAGCTACACCTGCCGATGTGCCTTCAAACGCATCGCGCAGCACACCATCAGCGCGCCCACGGCCAGTGCGCTGCCCATTGCCAGATGCACACCGTCGAGCATGGCTTGTTGCGGCGTAGCGGCGGACGACAGGTTTTCGCCGATATTGGTCACGCCGACAAAAAATGCCGCGCCGACTGCGCCCGCAATCGGGTTGACGGTGGTGATAATCGCCGCGCCGTGCGGATTGAGCGTTTTCGGCAGCGCGTTTAAGCCGTGGGCTTCGCCGGTAATGCAGGCCGATACCGACACCGCAAACAGAGTAAACATCGCCGAAAGCATGATGACCTGCGTGTCCATCTGCAAAAACGCCCACAATACCGCCAGCGCCGCCACCAGCATTACCGTGGCGGGCAACACCACAAAACGCCCGCCTTTTTTATCCAGCAAACGCCCGAACACCGGTGCGGCAAACGCCTGCGCGATACTGGCGGGCATCAAAATCAGGCCGGTGGTTGTCGCCGTCAGCAGCAGCACCTGCTGCGTGTACATCGGCATCAGCAATTCCATCCCCAAAAACAGAAACATCGCGCCCGCCAGCACCGCCGCGCTGTAGCGGAACTGCCGGTAAGCAAACGCCCGCAGGTTCAGCAGCGGCGTCGCCAGGCGGAATTGGCGGCGGGCAAACCAGCCGATTAGAATCACCGACCCCGCCGAATATACGATAAATTCCGCTAGCGGTAGATGGGCGAAATTACTGCTGGCGAACACCAAGCCGCCGAAGCCCGCAATCGACAGCACCGCCGAGAGCGCATCGATTTTCGGGCGGCTGACGTTGCTTAAATTGACTGTCAGAAACTTACCCACCAAGCCCATCGCAATCAGCATAAACGGCGCGGTAAAGCCGAACAGCCAGCGCCAATGCGTATGGTCGATGATAATGCCCGACAGCGTCGGCCCCATCGCCGGCGCCACGGTAAACATCATCGTAATCACGCCCATCGCCGTACCGCGTTTGTTGGGCGGATAAATCGACAAAATGCCGTTAAACAGCAGCGGCACGAAAAACGCCGCCGACACCGCCTGCACCATCCGCCCGGCCAGCAACACGCCGAAGGTCGGCGCAAACGCGCAAATCAGCGAGCCCGTCAGAAACACCGCCTGCGTAATCAACACCATTTTGCGCGTTTCCAGCCACTGGATTGCCACCGCCGTAATCGGCGTAAACGCGCCCATCACCAGCAAAAAGCCCGTAGTCAGCCACTGCACCGTGGTTTTGTCCACGCCGAAATCCTGCATAATCGGCGTCAGCGCCACATTGAGCAGCGTATCGTTGAGATACCCGAAAAACGCGCCGACAAACAGCGTTGCCACAATGGTTTTTGCGGGAAATTCGGGATTGTCGGCGAAATACTCGTGCGCCGTATCCCCTTCGTTTAAATCAGAAGCGTGCATATTGTTTTTGAATTTCAAGCATTTGAAAAGGAGCGGATTGTATCATAAGCGCGGGCGGGCAGGCCGTCTGAATGCGGCAAAAACGTGCAAACAGGCCGTCTGAAAAGCGCGGCAAAGGCCGGGGCAAACGCCTAATCACCGCGCAACTGCCGCCATACCGACGCATTTCAAATTTTTCAGACGGCCTGTCTGCGGTACAATCGCAGCACGTTTCAGAATAAAGCAGAGGAGAAATCATGAGCCGTTATGTTTTGCCGAAAACCTTTCTGTTTGTGCCCGCCACGCGCCCGGATCGCTTTGCCAAGGCTTGGGCGAGCGGGGCGGACGAGGTGGTGCTGGACTGGGAAGATACCGTCGCCCCCGCCGATAAAGCGGCCGCCCGGCAGCATACCGCCGCATACGGCAGCGCGGCCGGCAGCCGGGCGGTGTGGGTGCGGGTGAACGCGGCGGGCAGCCCGTATCATGCGGACGATGCGGCAGCGCTGGCGGGGCAGGCGTATGTAAAAGGCGTGGTGCTGGCTAAGGCGGAGCGTGCGGCAGACATTGCCGCTTTGCACCGGCAAACGGGCAAACCCGTGATAGCGGCGGTGGAAACGGCGGCGGGCATGGCGGCGGTGGCCGATTTGGCGCGCGCGCCGGGGGTGTTTGCCCTGACTTACGGCTGCCTGGATTTGGCGGGCAGCTTGGGCGTACGCTTCGGCAGCCGGGCGGCGCAGGCGGTGTTTGACCGTTTGCGCGGCGATTTGCTGCTGCACAGCCGCATCTGCGGCCTGCATCCGCCTTTGGAAACCACGCTGCCGGAGTTTAAAGACGAAGCGGCGATGGCGGAAAATATGGCGTATTGGCGGGATTTCGGCTTCGGCGGCGTGTTGTGCATCCACCCCAACCAAGTCGCGGCGGCGCGTGCCGTCTGCCAGCCTTCGGAAGCCGAACGCGCCTTTGCCACAGAAGTCTTGGCTGAGGCGCAGCGCAGCGGGCAGGCGGTGTTTCAGGTCGGCGGGCAGATGGTGGATTTGCCGGTGATTGAATGGGCCAAGCGCGTCGCAGCCGTGTGAGCGGCGGGGCGGTTGCGCTAAACGGTGTTTTTCAGACGGCATGACCAGGCAATCCATATCCGACCTGCGTGCAAGCGCGGTGGTATGGGTGCAAAACAGCCTGATTTTTTATAGTGGATTCAAATAAGAAAGATACAAGGCGGCAAGCCGCAGGCAGTACAAGTAGTACGACCAGGCGCAGCCAACGCTGTAGATTTTTTATTTGAAACCACTATATAGTGATAATTGATAAGGGCGGCTTTCTTTTGTACAATGCCGCTCAAACTGTTTATTGATGGGTCTGTCGCAGACCCGCAGGCCGTCTGAAAACGGCCTGATTTTATTTATCGAGAAACCATGTCCGAAATCCTAGACCAAGTGCGCCGCCGCCGCACCTTCGCCATCATTTCCCACCCCGACGCGGGTAAAACCACGCTTACCGAAAAGCTCTTGCTGTTTTCGGGTGCCATTCAGAGCGCGGGTACGGTAAAAGGCAAGAAAACCGGCAAATTCGCCACTTCCGACTGGATGGAAATCGAGAAGCAGCGCGGCATTTCCGTGGCCTCGTCGGTCATGCAGTTCGACTATAAAGACCACACCGTCAACCTGCTCGACACCCCCGGCCACCAAGACTTTTCGGAAGACACCTACCGCGTATTGACCGCGGTGGACAGCGCATTGATGGTTATCGACGCGGCCAAAGGCGTGGAAGCGCAGACGATTAAATTATTGAACGTCTGCCGTCTGCGTAACACGCCCATCGTCACCTTTATGAACAAATATGACCGCGAAGTGCGCGATTCGCTGGAATTGCTCGACGAAGTGGAAAATATCCTCAAAATCCGCTGCGCCCCCGTGACCTGGCCGATCGGCATGGGCAAGAACTTCAAGGGCGTGTATTCGATTTTGAATGACGAAGTGTATCTGTTTGAAGCGGGCGGCGAGAAGCTGCCGCATGAATTTGATGTGATTAAAGGCATCGACAACCCCGAGCTGGCCGAACGCTTTCCGTTGGAAATCCAACAGTTGCGCGATGAAATTGAATTGGTGCAGGCCGCGTCCAACGAGTTTGATTTGGACGAATTTCTGGCGGGCGAACTGACCCCCGTGTTCTTCGGCTCGGCGATTAACAATTTCGGTATTCAGGAGATTTTGAACTCGCTCATCGACTGGGCGCCCGCGCCGAAAGAACGCGACGCGACCGTGCGTACCGTACAGCCCGAAGAAAACAAATTCTCCGGTTTCGTATTCAAAATCCAAGCCAATATGGATCCGAAGCACCGCGACCGCATCGCCTTTTTGCGCGTGTGTTCCGGCAAATTCGAACGTGGCATGAAGATGAAGCATCTGCGTATCAACCGCGACATCGCCGCCTCCAGCGTGGTGACCTTTATGTCGCACGACCGCGAATTGGTGGAAGAGGCTTACGCGGGCGACATCATCGGCATCCCCAACCACGGCAACATCCAAATCGGCGACAGTTTCTCCGAGGGCGAGCAGCTGGCGTTTACCGGCATTCCGTTTTTCGCGCCCGAACTCTTCCGCAGCGTGCGTATCAAAAATCCGCTGAAAATCAAGCAGCTGCAAAAAGGCTTGCAGCAGCTGGGCGAAGAAGGCGCGGTGCAGGTGTTCAAACCGCACAGCGGCGCGGATTTGATTTTGGGAGCGGTGGGCGTATTGCAGTTTGAAGTCGTCACCTCGCGCCTGGCGGCGGAATACGGCGTAGAAGCCGTGTTCGACACCGCTTCGATTTGGTCGGCGCGCTGGGTGTCTTGCGCGGACAAGAAAAAACTGGCCGAATTTGAAAAAGCCAACGCCGCCAACCTGGCCATCGATGCGGGCGGCAACCTGACCTATCTCGCCCCCAACCGCGTCAACCTGGGGCTGACGCAGGAGCGTTGGCCGGACATCGTGTTCCACGAAACGCGCGAACACGCCGCCAATCTGAGCGCGTAAAGCCGCATCATGGATGAAGTATAGTCGGAGAAATTACTCTCCGACTATATTGAAAAAAGCCGTCTGAAAATCCCCGTTTTCAGACGGCTTTTTTTTTGCGTGAATGCGTGCAAATTCGGTTAAAATAAACTGTCCGCTTCATTGCGAACGGACATTTTATTCTTGATTGATAAGGACATACTTATGATGAACCAAGTCTCAGCCGTCAAGCATTGGGCTGACGCCAACCAAACCATTGCGTTTTGGTTGAAAGTGGCATTGGGTGCGAACCTGATTGCCGTATTGGCGCAAGTCGCCGTACCACTGCCGTTTGTGGCGATTACCGGGCAGTCGCTGGCGGTGACGCTGGTGGGCTTCGCGCTCGGACGCAAAGCCGCCGTCGGCGCCGTATTGCTGTATCTGCTGGAAGGTGCGATGGGCATGCCCGTGTTTGCCAACGGCAAAGCCGGCCTCGGCGTATTGATGGGGCCTTCGGGCGGCTATTTAATCGGCTTTGTCGCCATGGCCTTTATTTTGGGCTGGGCGAGCGACCGCGGCGTATTGAAATCCACCTGGAAAAGTCTGCTGGCCGCGTTTGCCGCTACCGCAGTGATGTTTGCCTTCGGCCTGGCGCAGCTGTCGTTTTTCGTGCCGCAGGGTGAATTGCTGGCGCACGGCCTGTATCCCTTTATTGCCGGCGGGGTTGCCAAAGCGATTTTGGCCAGCGCGCTGGTGATTCCGGCTTACCGTTTTTTCCGCCGTTTCTAAACCGCGCTTTGCGTGCAGCCGTTTAAACGGTTGCAACGCTGAATAAGGCCGTCTGAATTTTTGCGGTTCGGGCGGCTTTCGCATCGTATGGATACGGTAAACGAAATGTTTCAGCGTCTGCGCGGCGTAACGCGCCTGCGGTTTGAATCGTGCAGCCTGCCCGGCTCGCAGATGGGTTGGAACTGCAGCGGCCGCGGCCGCACAGACACGGATTTTTCAGACGGCATTCTGACCTTTTCCGACCGCTTCAGCCTCGACAACGGCCGCGCCTGCCGCGACGACAAGCAATGGCGGCCGGAAGAGGGCGGCTTGGGCTTTTACCGCCTGCGCCATCAGGTGTTTGAGCGGATTTTCCTGTTCCGCCCCGTAGACGGAAAACTGGCTGCCGAGCGCCCTTATCTGTGTGCGCCGGACGATTACGACGGCAGCCTGGAGTGGCAGGGCAGCGGGATAGTGTTGCGCATCGCCATACGCGGGCGGCGCAAAAATGAGCAAATCCGCTATTTTTACGAATGAGGCCGCGAAATGCAGCGGCCGGGTTAATCAGCGCCCGGCCGCTTTTTTGCGTGTA
>NZ_BCWL01000137.1 GCF_001592185.1 Bergeriella denitrificans NBRC 102155 | reverse complement strand
ATAGCGTGCGCGAGGCCGGGAAAACCCGCATATTATACCGCAAGGCTATGAATGATGGGAATGAAATGATAGGAATGATTCGGTTATAATCTGCATCTGCCGCCGCATTTTTCAGACGGCCGAACCGCATACACGAAAGCCCGACCATGTCCGATTTATTTTCCCGCCAACCCGACGCGCCCCTGGCCGAGCGCCTGCGCCCGCAATCGCTTGACGAAGTGATCGGCCAGCAGCACCTTATCGGCGCCGGCAAGCCGCTGCGCGTGGCGGTGGAGGGCGGCAAGCCCCATTCCATGCTGCTCTGGGGGCCGCCGGGCGTGGGCAAAACCACGCTGGCGCGGATTTTGGCGCAGAGCTTCAACGCCCAGTTTCTGCCCGTATCGGCGGTATTTTCCGGCGTGAAAGACATCCGCGAAGCCATATTGAAAGCCGAAGCCGCCCTGCAGCAGGGGCGGGCGACGATTTTATTTGTCGATGAAGTGCACCGCTTCAACAAAGCGCAGCAAGACGCATTTTTACCGCATGTAGAAAGCGGGCTGCTGACCTTTATCGGCGCGACCACCGAAAACCCGTCGTTCGAAGTCAACCCCGCCCTGCTCAGCCGCGCGCAAGTATATGTATTGCAGCCGCTTTCAGAAGACGATATGCGCCGCCTGGCCGACAAAGTATTGGCGCAGCCCGAATACCGGGGTTTCAGCATAGACGAAGCCGCCCAAACGCTGCTGATACACACCGCCGACGGCGATGCGCGGCGGATGCTGAATTTATCCGAGCAGCTGCTGCGCGCCGCCGCCACGCGCGGCATCCAAACCCTGGACAGCGCCTTTTTGGCAGAAAGCCTGGGCGCGCAAATCCGCCGCTTCGACAAAGGCGGCGAAAGTTTCTACAACCAAATCTCCGCGCTGCACAAATCCGTGCGCGGCTCCCACCCCAATGCCGCGCTGTATTGGTTTTGCCGCATGCTCGACGGCGGCGCCGACCCGCGCTATCTCGCCCGCCGCATCATCCGCATGGCCTGGGAAGACATCGGCCTGGCCGACCCGCGCGCCCTGCAGATGGCCAACGAAGCCGCCGCCACCTACGAGCGGCTGGGTTCGCCAGAAGGCGAATTGGCTTTGGCGCAGGCCGTGCTCTATCTCGCCGCCGCCGCCAAATCCAACGCCGGTTACAACGCCTACAACCAAATGCGCCAATTTGTGAAAGCCCACGCCAGCGACGAAGTACCCGTACACCTGCGAAACGCCCCGACCAAGCTGATGAAAGAGCTGGGCTACGGCCGCGCATACCGCTACGCCCACGACGAACCGCACGCCTACGCCGCCGGCGAAAGCTATATGCCCGACGGCGTGGACGAGCCGGACTTTTACCGCCCCGTACCGCGCGGGCTGGAAATCAAAATCGGCGAAAAACTGGCTTGGTTGAAATCGCTGGATGATGAAGCGGGGCGTGGAAAAGAGTAAAAAAAGCCGTCTGAAAATTCCGGCTACTGAGCGCAGTCGCAGTATTCAGACGGCTTTGTTACGGCAGTAGCCGTAGAGCGGGCATCCGTGCCCGCCGCTTTGCCGCAAGGTAAAGAATAACGCTTAAATGCCAAGGTTTTTCTCATTCTGCGAATGAGCGGCGGGCAAGGATGCCCGCCCTACGCCGCCTTGAAAGAAACAAGCCGTCTGAATATTTCGACTACGCTCAGTAATTGGGATTTTCAGACGGCTTTTTTTCTTGTCTGCGCTTCGGCTCAATCGACTTTCACCCGTTTCAGGCGCAGGGCGTTGGTTAATACGGAGATGGAGCTGGCGGCCATCGCCGCGCCCGCAATCACGGGGCTGAGGAAGCCGAGTGCGGCGAGCGGGATGCCCAAAATATTGTAGAAAAAGGCGAAAAACAGGTTTTGCTTGATGTTTTTCAGGGTGGCGCGCGCAATCAGCAGCGCGTCGGCAAATTGGTTGACGGAATGCTGCATCAGGGTGGCGGAGGCGGTGTGTTCGGCGATGTCGGCGCCGCCTTTCATGGCGAAGCTGACGTCGGCGGCGGCCAGCGCGGGGGTATCGTTGATGCCGTCGCCCACCATGGCGACGACTTTGCCGGCGGCTTTCAGTTTTTGCACTTCGGCGGCTTTGTCGCGCGGGCTCATGTTGCCGAAGGCGCGGTCTATGCCCAGTTGGGCGGCGGTGTAGTCGACCGTGCCCGGGTGGTCGCCGCTCATGACATACACTTCGATGCCGTGCGCTTTCAGACGGCCTATGGCTTTTTTGCTGTCGGCTTTGAGGGTGTCGGCCAGTGCGAATGCGCCGACGGGGCGGTTGTCCGCCGATACGGCGACGATGGTGGCGATGCGCCATACTTCGCCCAAACCGGCGGGGAGGGTCAAGCCTGCGTAATCGGCTTTGCCGACTTTGACCGCGCCGATGCCTTCGATATCGGCGGTAATGCCGGCGCCGACGGCGGTTTGCGCGCCTGAGGTTTCGGGCAGGCTGAGCATGCGTGCGCGTGCGGCGGCAACGATGGCGCGGGCAATCGGGTGGGCGGCGTTTTGTTCGACGGCGGCGGCGATGCGGTATAAGTCGTCTTCGCTGTAACCGCTTTCAGGCGCAAGATAGACGGCGGCCACTTGCGGGCGGCCTTCGGTGAGCGTGCCGGTTTTGTCGAGGATGACGGTGTTGACGTGTGCGGCGGCTTCCATCGAGGCGGCGTCTTTGAACCAGATGCCGTGTTTCACCGCTTTGCCCATGCCGACCATGATTGCGGCGGGCGTGGCCAGGCCGAGCGCGCAGGGGCAGGCGATGACCAATACGGCTACGGCGTGCATGAGTGCGGTGGTCCAATCGCTTTTGATGAACCAGGTGAGCGCGAAGGCCAAAATGGCGATGCCGACTACCACGGGCACGAACACTGCCGCCGCTTTGTCGGCAATCCGTGCAATCGGTGCTTTGCTGCCTTGGGCTTCGGAAAGCGCGTTCATCATGTCGCCGAGCAGGGTACGGCTGCCGAGCTGCTGCGCACGGTAGGTAATGCTGCCGTCGGTCATCAGCGCGCCTGCCAGCACTTTGCTGCCGGCCTGTTTGATTTCGGGGTTGGATTCGCCGGTGAGGTGGCTTTCGTCCGCCCAGCCGCTGCCGCTTTCGACGGTACCGTCGGCGGCGATGCGTTCGCCGTGGTTGGCGCGGATTAAGTCGCCAATCCGGATTTGGTCGAGGGGCAGGGGCACCCATGCGCCTTCGCGTTGCACGGTGGCCTGCGGGGGCGTGAGTTTCAACATCAGCGAAAGGCTGTTGAGGCTGGATTTTTTGGCGCGGCGTTCTAAAAATTTGCCCAGTGAAACGAAACCGACCACCATCACGCCCGCTTCAAAGTAAACGTGCGCCATGCCGTCGTGCGCCATGCTGCGGTGGTGGAACATCATGTAAGCCGAATAGAGGTAAATCGCCGCCGTGCCGATGGTGACCAATACATCCATGTTGGCCAGCCCGCCTTTGATGCTTGCCCACGCGCTTTTGTAGAAGGGCACGGCGAGCCAAAGCTGCACGATGCTGGCCAGCGCAAACTGCCACACGGCGGGTATCATCCAATCGTGCCGCCCGATCATCATGCCCGTCATGCCGATCAGAAACGGGATATTGATGGCGAGCAGCAGCCACAAACGCCAGCCTATGTGTACGGCACCGTCATCGGCGGCGGGTAGCGGATCGGTTTTTTCTTTCGCGCCGAAGCCGGTTTTCTCGATGATTTTGATTAGGTCGGCGACGCTGGTTTGGCTGTCGTCAAAGGTAACCTGCGCTTCTTCGCCGGCGAAGTTGACGCCTGCGTTTTCTACGAATGCTTTTTTGTTTAAGACTTTTTCGATGCGGCTGGCGCAGGCTTGGCAGGTCATGCCTTCGATTTGGAAACGGACTTTCTGCTGCATGGTGTACGTTCTTTCGAATGGAGGGTTTTCAGACGGCCTGGGATTTTTGTGAGCGTCAAAAAAGCCAAGATTTTTGCCAAAAAGTTTTAAATACGCAGCGGACTTGCGTAGCTAATGACGGCAGAGAAGTTTTTATAGGCCGTCTGAAAAAAACGGCAAACCGGTTTTGTCGCGCTAAAACCGCTTGGTATCCGGGTTTGGTTTTTGCGGCCGTATCACGCTTCGGCTGCGTCGAAGCCGCCGTCTTCCACCGCTTCAATCAGGGCGGCGGGGGTGGTCTGCGCTTCGTCGTATTCGACAACGGCGGTGTTTTGCTCCAGGCTGACTTCGGCTTTGGCAACGCCTTCCACGCCTTCCAGAATACGGGTCACGCTTTTGACGCAGCCGCCGCAGGTCATGCCGCTGATGTTTAAGGTGATGTTTGCCATGATGTTCCTTTCGTGGGTCGGTTCGGTATCCGGCTTACTATAAACCTTAACCGGGGGGTAAGGTCAAGTGCGGCGTCTGGATTGGGTTTGACTTGCGGCGGGGCTTGTCCGTAAAATCTTTACCGGGCATTCTGTCTGTGATGGCAGAATGCTTTTTTTAACTGCGGACGGGTATGTGCCCGTTCCGGTGTTCAAACACGATTGTTCAAACACGATAAGGAGGAAATGTGCACGATTATTTGGTTTCGATGCTGCAGCAATACGGTTTGCCGCACGGCGAATGGATGGTCACGCTGACCATCGCTGCTTTGATTGCGCTGACGGCGGCGGTTTTGCATTTTGTTTTGCACTTTGTGCTGTTCCGTATATTGGATGCGAAGCTGCGGGCTTCTAAAATTTTGTTTTTGCAGGTGTTGGCGGAAAAATCGCTGTTTCGGAATCTGGCGTTTACCGTTCAGGGTATCGTGTTGTCGCGGCAGTTGTCGTTTTGGCTGGAACCCGGCTCGCTGCAGGAGGCTTTGTTGGCGTTGGCAAATGCGGCGACGCTGATTTTCGGTATGCTGACGCTGTTTTCCCTGCTCGGTACGGTGGAAACGTATTTCTTCCGCCGCAATATCGCCCGGCATTTTCCGATGCGCGGGCTGATGCAGACGGCTAAGCTGATTATCGCCATCGGTGTGGGGATTTTGATTGTATCGATGCTGCTGAATAAGTCGCCGCTGTTTCTGCTGAGCGGTCTGGGTGCGATGACGGCGGTGTTGATGCTGGTGTTTAAAGACCCGATTTTGGGCTTGGTGGCGGGTATCCAGCTTTCGGCCAACCGGATGCTGAATATCGGCGACTGGCTGGAAATGCCGAAATACAATGCCGACGGCTCGGTTATCGATATCGGCCTGACGACGGTGAAGGTGAATAACTGGGATAATACGGTAACCACCATTCCGACTTACGCGCTGATTTCCGATTCGTTTAAAAACTGGCAGGCGATGAGTGAGTCGGGCGGGCGGCGGATTAAGCGTCCGGTGTATATCGACAGTACCAGTGTCCATTTTTTAAGCGATGCGGAGATTGAACAGCTGGCGCAAAGCAAACTTTTGGGGGCGTATTTGAGCGAACGCAAGCAGGAAATCGAAGCGTTCAACCGGGAATACGCCATCGACAACGAAAGCCGTTTGAACGGCCGCCATCTGACCAACCTCGGCACGTTCCGCGCTTATTTGCAGCGTTATCTGGAAAACCATCCGCGTATCCGTAAAGACATGACTTTGCTGGTGCGGCAGATTGAGGGCGCGGGCAACGGTATTCCGCTGGAGATTTATTGCTTTACCAATACGGTGGCCTGGGGCGAATACGAAGCCATCCAGTCGGACATTTTCGACCATGTGTTTGCCGTCATCGGCGAATTCGGCCTGCGCGTGTTCCAAAATCCGACCGGACACGACTTCAGCGCCATGGCCGCCTCGCGCGCGCCGCAAGATTGATTGGGTGTTTGAAAAGCAGGGTGTGGAAACCGGATCCTGCTGCTGTTGAAAAAAGCCGTCTGAAAAATAATTTTTCAGACGGCTTTTTTTGGAGAGTATGC
>NZ_BCWL01000136.1 GCF_001592185.1 Bergeriella denitrificans NBRC 102155 | reverse complement strand
TGCCCTACGCGTTACAGTTTCTTAGCCGTTTAACCATATAAAAAGCCGTCTGAAATATTCAGGCGGCCTGAAGCAGGATAAAGCGGCGGAATCAGAGCGGGAGCAGCGGAGCCGGATAGCCGTTTGTTTCCGCATTCGCGCCCGCCAAGTGCGGCGTATGCACGAGCTCTTGCGGCAAATGGGCGATTTCGGGCACATGGCGGCGGATGAACATGCCGTCGGGGTCGAGCCTGCGGGACTGCAATACAGGGGAAAACGGGCGCGTATCGGCGGCGGCGGTCTGCCAGTTGCCGACATTGACGGCGGGGTCGTAATCGGTCAGTTGCGCGGCAAACCATGCTGCGCCTGCCTGCCACGGCTGTGCGAGCGCGGTGCACCAGAAGCGGGCGGTCATGTCGCGCAAGGCGGGCGGCAGGTTTCCGCTCTGCGCCAGGACGCGCATGGCGGCGTCTATCAAGGGAAAGCCTGTCTGCCCGCTCTGCCAGCGTTGCAGGTAATCGGCATCGGCCGTCTGAAAAGCGGCGGTGTCCGCTGCGTTTGCGCCGTTTTCCTGTAAACGGAATGCTTGTTGATAATAGAAATCGCGCTTGATTAAGGTTTCCAGCCATGCGTGATGCCCGTGTTGCCATGCCCACGCGGCCAGTACGCGGGGGGAAATGCAGCCTGCGGCCAAATAGGCGCTGAGCCGGCTGCTGCCTTTTCGGGCGGGGAAGTCTTTCAGCAGCGGGTAAAGCGCGGCTTCCGGGGCAAACTGCGTCCACTGTTTTTCTGCGGCTGCTTCGCCGCCTGTCTGAGCTAGGGCGGGCAGGTCGTCGCCCGCTTCAGGAAACGGCGGCAGGCTGTTGAAGGCCGTCTGAATATGGCCGGCTATGACAGGCGGTTTTTCAGACGGCTTTGCTGATGAAAAACGCGCTGTGTACGCGGCCAGCCAGGCGCGGCGGTAGCTTTGGAAATCGGGATTTTGTCCACCGTAAGTGTCGGCGATGTCGGACTTGGCAAATACGGTGCGGTCGTTGATGCGGATAAAGGGGATGTGCTGCGCGTCGAGTATGCGCCAGAGATGGTTGTCGGCCAGGATTTCAGACGGCGTATAGGCTTCGTCGGCCACAACTGCCGTGGCGCCCGTTGCTGCGGCCAGACGCGGAATGTCGTCTTCCGCCCTGCCCGCAGCGGCATACAGGGGGATGCCCCGCTCAGCCAGCTTTTGGTGCAGCTCGGCGGCGGATTGATACAGGAAACGGGCTTGGCGCGTGTTGACGGTTTCAGACGGCTCTTGCAGCCAAACGCCGGCCACGGGCAGGCCGCGCTGCAGGGCGGCGGCGAGCGCGGCGTTGTCGGCAAGGCGCAGGTTGCGGCGGAACCAGATCAGCGTTGTTTCGGGCATGGTGCAGGCCGTCTGAAAAATAAAAAGGATTGTAGCAGAAGGCGCGGCTTTTTTCAGACGGCTGTGTTTGCATGCGGCGCGGCAAGCGCTGAACAGGCAAGTATTTGATATACAACAAAATCAATCCGGGTAAATTTTTACAAGAATGTAGGCAATCTGTTAAAATCCGTTTCTTTCCATTTACAGTCCGCTTTTCAGACGGCCCGGCCGCCTGCGCGGAACACTGAGAGGTATGTATGACCGAAACCTTGCATTCCTGGGTCAATGCCATCAACGGCCCGATGTGGGATTTGCTGATTTTCTTGTTGCTGGGCACCGGCCTGTTTTTCACGCTGGCGACCGGATTTGTACAGTTCCGCCTATTTGGCCAAAGCATCAAAGCCATGCTCGGCGGGCGCAAACAGGGAGACGACCCGCACGGCATTACGCCGTTTCAGGCTTTTGTGACCGGCCTGGCCAGCCGCGTGGGCGTGGGCAATATCGCGGGCGTGGCGATTGCCATCAGCGTGGGCGGCCCGGGCGCGGTGTTTTGGATGTGGCTGGTGGCGATTATCGGCATGAGCTCGGCTTTTGCCGAATCTTCGCTGGCGCAGCTGTTTAAAATCCGCGACCACGACAACCACCATTTCCGCGGCGGCCCGGCTTATTACATCACGCAGGGCTTGGGTCAGCGCTGGCTGGGCACGCTGTTTGCGTTGAGCCTGATTTTCTGTTTCGGCCTGGTGTATGAAGCGGTACAGGCCAATACCATCGTGGCGGCGGCGGAAACGGCCTGGGGCTGGGACAAACACGCAACCGGCGTGGCGCTGGTGATTCTGACCGCGCCGATTATTTTCGGCGGCATCCGCCGCGTGGCCAAGCTGGCGGAAATGATTGTGCCGCTGATGGCGCTGCTGTATCTGCTGATGGCGCTGTATATCATCTTCACCAACTTGAGCATGGTGCCGCAGGTGTTTGCGCTGATTTTCGGCACGGCGTTTAAATTCGACGCAGCCGGCGGCGGCCTGCTCGGCGGCCTGATTTCGCAAACCATGATGATGGGCATCAAGCGCGGCCTGTATTCTAATGAGGCCGGCCAAGGCTCGGCGCCGAATGCGGCGGCGGCGGCGGAAGTGAAACACCCCGTATCGCAAGGCATGATTCAGATGCTGGGCGTATTTGTCGATACCATCATCGTCTGCTCGTGCACCGCGTTTATCGTGTTGATGTCGGACGTACCGACCGGCGATTTGAGCGGCGCGCAGCTCACCCAAGCGGCGATTGTGAGCCACGTCGGCAACTGGGGCGCGGATTTCCTGGCGGTGATTCTGTTTATGTTTGCCTTCACCACCATCATCGGCAACTATGCCTACGCGGAATCCAACGTGCGCTTTATTAAGAGCCACTGGCTGATTATGGCCTTGTTCCGCATGGCGGTATTGGGCATGGTGTATTTCGGCGCGGTGCAGAGCGTGCCGCTGGTCTGGGACATGGCCGATATGGCGATGGGCACCATGGCGTGGATCAACCTGATTGCCATTCTGCTGCTCTCCCCGCTGGTTTTCCTGCTGCTGAAAGACTACACCGCCAAGCTGAAAATGGGCAAAGACCCCGAGTTCAAACTGTCGGAACATCCCGGTCTGAAGCGCAAAATCAAATCGGATATCTGGTAAGCGCCGCATAGCCGAAAGGCCGTCTGAAAACCTGCGTTTTCAGACGGCCTTTTTTCGGATGGTACGGTTTGTGCCGCATACAGAGCACCCGTTTGCCGCGCACTATCCATAACCGCCGTATTGCGTTATAGTTCGCCGACATACCGATACCGCAAGGAAAGGCCATGAGTGCATACGCCCCCAGCAAAGCATTGGGCAGCGACGACAGCAGCGGCTTTGAGTTCGCGCAGGAAATGCTCTGCGGCGACCCGACTTACGCCGTCAATTTCGACCGCATCCAATACCACCCGCAAAAGGGCTACATTATTTTCGAATACCTGCGCTGCCACGAATCGCAAACGGTCACGCCCTACACCTCGCACCCCAACCGCTATTTCCATAAAAACCGCCGCAAATTCGAGGCGCTCTACCGCATCGCGCAGGATTTGCAGGCCACGCTGTATCTGGTGAACTACGCCGCCGCGGGCACGCCCCACGCCGACGAAATCCTGCTGATGCGCGTGCAGAGCGTCAACGCCGAAGCCGAAGCGCCCGTGCAAACCGAAGACTTCCGCACCAACCGCGCCGCATTCAGCCGCTGGTTCCGCAACCTGAACGCCGCCTGCGCCTGACGCGCCGCGCCTACCAATCGCGCGCCGTCCACCACAGCGCGCCCAAAGCCGCCAAAGACGCGAAACCGACCAGCATAATGATGTTTAAGAAAAAAACCGGCATAGCCATGCTCCTTCTATAATCGTTTCATCAGAATGAGACCAAGCAGCAAGCCGTCTGAAAATCCGTCTCCGGCGGCTGCCTGTTGTCCTGTCTTCACGAACAGCATAGCAACATCCCCGGCGGTTTTCATTTCGCTTTACCCGTTTTTCCACTTAGAAAAAAGCAATAATTATCAAACACTAACGCAATTATTTATCACTCTTTTTCAGTAATACTGCCGTCTGAAAAAACGCTTATCAATTGTTAGGGTCTGTTGATATTCCATCAGCCCCTCGGAGAACCAACCCGCCCATGCTTCCTTCACGCGCTTATCTGCCGCCTTTGCCGCGTTTGCTGGCATTATCTGCCGCCATCATCACCGCTTTTTCCCTCGTCGGCGTGATTGCCACCCGCGTGTGGGCGCAGCAGGGATTTGCGTTTGAAACGCCGCTGATGTTGTGGATACACCACCATGTCGGCGCATGGTTTCTGCCCGTCGCCGTATTCATGCACTACGTCGGCAAAACTTCGCTGGCCGTACCGCTGATTACGCTGGCCGCGGCTTGGCTGCATTTCCACCGGCGCACGGGCTACGCCGTGTTTCTGATTCTCAGCACCGCCCTGCCGACGGCGGTCATGCTGGCCGCCAAAGCCGTATTCGACCGACCGCGCCCGGATTTGTGGCCGCACATCATCGCGGAAAGCAACACTTCGTTTCCCAGCGGGCACAGCACGTTTGCCGCCGCGCTGGCGGCCATGGCATTTTTCATGTGCCGTCCGCACCAACGCCGGAAAGTCCTCGCCGCAGGCTGTATATTCGCCCTGCTGATGGGCTTCTCGCGCGTTTATTTGGGCGTACACTACCCCACCGACGTATTGGTCGGCTGGATTAACGGCTGCGCCACCGTTACCGCCGTGTATTATTGCTTCTTCCGGAAATATATAGTCGAATAACACAGAATGGGACAAGGCAGCGAAGCCGCCTTGTATCAGAATTTAATTTCTCCGACTATACACCTGCACAAATGAATACAACCGCACCCGACACACCTTTTTGGCTGCGCAACGGACATGCCGACACCCTGTTTGCCAAACTGCTGCAAGACAAGCCGCCCGCCTACCGCCGCGAACTGCTGCCCGACAGCACCGGCGAAACGCAAACCGCCTACGACTTCATCGACAGCCCCGACCCCGACGCGCCGCTGCTGGTGATGTTTCACGGTTTGGAAGGCAGCAGCCGCAGCCATTACGCCATCGAAATGATGAAAGCCGTGCAGCGCAAAGGCTGGCACGGCGTGGTGGCGCATTTCCGCGGCTGCGGCGGCGTCGCCAACACCGCGCCCGTGTTTTACCACTCGGGCGACACGCGCGAAATCGGATTCATGCTCGACACGCTCGCCGCGCGTTATCCGAAAATCTACGCCGTGGGCGTATCGCTGGGCGGCAATGCCTTGGCAAAATATTTAGGCGAACAAGGCCGTCTGAATCTGGCCGCGCCCATCAAAGCCGCCGCCGCCGTTTCCGCTCCGGTGGATCTGGCTGCGGCGGGTACGCGCTTTGACCGAGGGATGACGCGGCTGCTCTACACGCGCTACTTTCTCAGATCACTGGTGCCCAAAGCCCGCTCCTTCAGCCGCTTTCAGACGGCCTCGCCCCTTTCGCAATGCAAAACGCTGGGGGATTTCGATGATTTGTTTACCGCGCCGCTGCACGGCTTCGCCGACCGCCACGACTACTACCGCCGATCATCGTGCAAACCATTTTTAAAAGACGTTGCCGCGCCGCTGCTGCTGCTCAACGCCGTAAACGACCCGTTCCTCCCGCCCGAAGCCCTGCCCGCGCCGGACGAAGTTCCACCGTCCGTCACCCTGCTGCAACCGCCCCACGGCGGACACGTCGGCTTCGTCGGCCGCAATAAAGGCCGTCTGAACATCGAATGGCTGCCGCAAACGGTGTTGGGGTATTTTGACGGGTTTTAGTTTACGCGAATTCGGGATAAGCGACTTGAGTAATACTTTATATTTCAGCAACCTATCCCCTACCCCGTCTTTAACGGGGGGAGGGTTAGGGCGGGTGGTTGATTTACAGGCCACTTTAGGCCGGCCGCCCCCATCCTGACCTTCCCCCGCAGGAGCGGGGGAAGGGACAGATTACTGAATTTCAACGGGTTCTATATGTCTCAACCGTTTATCTTATCCCGAACGCA
>NZ_BCWL01000135.1 GCF_001592185.1 Bergeriella denitrificans NBRC 102155 | reverse complement strand
GGGCGAGCCAACGCCGTAGCAGAAATTCAGTTCTTCGACTATAGAACACGGCTTTCCCTGCATTCCCACCCGCCCCGCCATCCCCGGAATACGCATGACAATCTACCACCACATCGCTTTAAACGTCCCGCTTGCGGACGGCCTGCTGACCTACGCCCATCACGAAACGCTGGCGGCGGGCACGCGCGTGGTTGTGCCTTTTCGCGGGCGGCCGCAGGCGGGCATCGTGTGGGCGGGCGGCATCACGCCGGACATCGAACCCACTAAAATCCAAAATATTCAGACGGCTTTTACCGACGAAGCGCCGCTGC
This sequence comes from Bergeriella denitrificans NBRC 102155, assembly GCF_001592185.1. Classification (GTDB taxonomy): domain Bacteria; phylum Pseudomonadota; class Gammaproteobacteria; order Burkholderiales; family Neisseriaceae; genus Neisseria; species Neisseria denitrificans. Next base: position 5,637 of record NZ_BCWL01000135.1, on the reverse strand, counting down.
CGCAGGATTGGCGCGCGCTGCTGGCCTTTGCCGCCCGCTATTACCATTATCCGCTCGGGCAGGCCGTGTCCGCCGCGCTGCCGCAGGGCTTGCGGGAAACCAAGCCCGTGGAAATGCCGCAGCCGCCGCAGTATTACAGCTTGAGCGAAACCGGCAGGCTGCAGGCCGCGCCGCCCGCGCGTTTCCATAAAAAAGCCGCCGTGTGGGCCGCCTTGCAACATTCAGACGGCCTGAGCCTGCCCGCGTTGAAACAGATTAACCGGCAGGCCGACAAGCTCCTGGAAGAATGGGCTGCGCAGGGTTGGATTGCGCTGAAAAACGCCGCCGCGCCGGTGTTGAGGCCGTCTGAATATTGCCTGAATGCAGAGCAGCAGGCCGCATCTCAGGCGGTGCAGGCGGCTTTCGGGCAGTTTCAGCCGTTTCTGCTTTACGGCGTGACCGGCAGCGGCAAAACCGAAGTGTATTTCGACGCGATGGCCGAAGTGCTGGCAGCGGGGCGGCAGGTTTTGTTTCTGCTGCCTGAAATTAACTTAACGCCGCAGCTGTTGAAGCGCGTGGAAGCCCGTTTCGCCGATGTGCCGACGGCGGTGTTGCACAGCCAGACCGCAGCGGGGCGGCGCACGCAGGATTATCTGCGCGCCATGCTCGGCCAGGCCAAGTTGGTCATCGGCACGCGCCTGTCGGTATTTACGCCCATGCCCGACCTCGGCCTGATTGTGGTGGACGAAGAACACGACAGCTCGTTTAAGCAAGACAACGAATTGCGCTATCAGGCGCGGGATTTGGCGGTTTGGCGGGCGAAGCAGGCAGGCTGCCCGATTGTGTTGGGCAGCGCCACGCCGAGTTTGGAGAGCTGGCACAAGGCGCAAAGCGGCGCGTATCGGATGCTGGAATTGCGCCAACGCGCCCACAGCGCCGCGCAGCTGCCGCAGGTGGATATTCTTAACGTCGGCCGTCTGAAATTGGACAACGGTTTTTCCCCGCAGGCGCTCAATCTGATTAAGCAAAACTACGCCGAGGGCGGCATGACGTTGGTGTATCTCAACCGCAGGGGTTTTTCGCCCGCACTGTTTTGCGGCGACTGCGGCCACACGTTCGGCTGCCCGAACTGCTCGGCGAAAATGGTGCTGCACCGTCGCGCGCGCCAACTGCGCTGCCACCATTGCGACCACCGCGAAACCGTGCCCTACAAATGCCCCGACTGCGGCAATCAGGATTTGACCGCCGTCGGGCAGGGTACGCAGCGCGTGGAAGAAACCCTGCGCCTGCTGCTGCCCGAGGCCGGCATCGCCCGCATCGACCGGGACAGCACCGCGCATAAAAACGATTGGGCCGATTTATACCGCCGCATCCACGCGGGGGAAATCGATGTGTTGGTCGGCACGCAGATGATTGCCAAAGGCCACGATTTCGCGCGGCTGAATCTGGTGGTGGTGCTGAACGCCGACGGCAGCCTTTACAGCGCCGACTTCCGCGCACCGGAGCGGCTGTTTGCCGAACTGATGCAGGTTTCCGGGCGGGCGGGGCGTGCCGATAAAGCCGGGCGCGTATTGATTCAAACCCAGCTGCCCGACCATCCCGTATTCGCCGCCGTGAAAGCGCAGGATTACCGGCAGTTTGCCGACCGGGAGCTGGAAGAGCGCAAAATGTTCGGCATGCCGCCGGCGGGTTTTCAGACGGCCATACGCGCCGATGCGCCCAATGTGGCGCAGGCGGTGGATTTTCTCAACGGCATCAAAGCCGCCGTCGAGCCGCAGCTGCCCGAAGACGTGACCCATTTCGGCGCAACGCCCATGCTGATGGTGCGGCTGGCCGAGCGCGAGCGGGCGCAGATGTTTCTCGAATCGCCGTCGCGCAAAAGCCTGCACCGCGCTTTGGGCTTGTGGCTGCCGTATTTGCAGGGCAACCGCGATGCCAAAATCCGCTGGAGCGTGGATGTCGATCCGCAGGAGATGTAGCGTTTTATGTTTGGTCAGGCGCGGTGTGCGGCGCGGTTTGTCGCTTTAATCGTGTTGAATGATGGAAAAGCCGTCTGAAACTTGCATCTTCAGACGGCTTTTGTGCCACAATACGCCATTGGATTTCAGTATCGGAAAGGACCATATATGTTGTTGGGTGTGAATATCGACCATGTGGCGACGCTGCGTAATGCACGCGGCACTTCCTATCCCAGCCCGGTAGAAGCCGCGCTGGTGGCCGAAACCCACGGCGCGGATCTGATTACCCTGCATCTGCGCGAAGACCGCCGCCATATCAAAGACGAAGACGTGTTTGCCGTGAAAAACGCCATCCGCACGCGCCTGAATCTGGAAATGGCGCTGACGGAAGAAATGCTGGAAAACGCGCTAAAAGTTATGCCCGAAGATGTCTGCATCGTGCCGGAGCGTCGGCAGGAAGTCACCACCGAAGGCGGCTTGGACGTATTGTCGCAGCAGGACAAAATCGCCGCCTTTACCCGCACGCTCACCGAAGCAGGCATCCGCGTTTCGCTGTTTATCGATGCCGACGAAGCGCAGATTCAGGCGGCCAAAGATGTCGGCGCGCCCGTGATTGAGCTGCATACCGGCGCGTATGCCGACGCGCATCGCCCGGAAGAGCGGCTGAAGCAGCAGCGCCGGATTGAAACCGGTGCAGCCTTTGCCGACAGCCTGGGTTTGGTTGTCAACGCCGGCCACGGCCTGACCATCCACAATGTTGCGCCGATTGCACAAATCGACGCCATCAAAGAATTAAACATCGGCCATTCGCTGATTTCGCAAGCCGTATTTCTGGGGCTGCCCGAAGCCGTGCGCCAGATGAAGGAAGCGATGTTCCGGGCAAGACAAAGCCGTTAACGCTCCGCCTTGCCCCCTGACCAAGAAAGTAAATCAAACATGACCCAATACGCCCTTTTTGTCACCTGCCCGCGCGGTTTGGAAGCGCCTTTGTCGGAAGAATTGGCCGCGCTCGAGTGCGCCGACATCCGTGCCACCGACGGCGGCGTGGCCTGCAAAGGCACGATGGCGCAGGTGTACCGCATCAACCTGCATTCGCGTACCGCCAGCCGCGTGCTGCTGCGCCTGACCAAAGGCAGCTACCGCAGCGAAAACGATATTTACAAGCTGGCGAAAAACATCAACTGGTTCAACTGGTTTACGCTGGAGCAGACGTTTAAAGTCAAGGTGGAGGGCAAGCGCGCCCAAGTGAAAAGCCTGGATTTCGTCGGTCTGAAAATCAAAGACGCGGTGTGCGATGCCTTCCGCGACATTTACGATGCCCGCCCGAGCGTGGAAAAAGTCCGCCCCGATGTGCGCGTGCACGCTTTTTTGGGCGAACGCGATGTGCAGATTTTTATCGACACTTCGGGCGAAGCGCTGTTCAAACGCGGCTACCGCCAAGACAGCGGCGAAGCGCCCCTGCGCGAAAATCTGGCGGCGGGTTTGCTGCTGCTGGCGGGCTACGACGGCACGCAGCCGTTTCAAGACCCGTTTTGCGGCAGCGGCACGCTGGCCATCGAGGCCGCGCTGATGGCCACAGGCCGCGCCCCCGGCCTGCTGCGCCGCTTCGGTTTTGAAAAGCTGCAAAACTTCGATAAAGCGGAATGGGTCAAAATCCGCCAGCAGGCCAAAGAGCAGGTGCGTGAAGCTGCCGCGCCGATCGGCGGCAGCGACAACGACCGCCATATGGTGCGCCTGGCCGAAGCCAATGCCGAAGCAGCCGAGGTGGGCGGCTTAATCCGCTGGCAGGTGCAGGACGCGCAAGACGCGCGGCCGAACGGCGAGGGCGGCATCATGCTCTCCAACCCGCCTTACGGCGTGCGCCTGGCGGAAGTGCAGGCTTTGCAGGCGCTGTATCCGCAGCTCGGCTCGTGGCTGAAGCAGCATTATGCCGGCTGGCTGGCGGGTATGTTTACCGGCGACCGCGATATGCCGAAATTGATGCGCCTTTCACCCAAGCGCAAAATCCCGCTCTACAACGGCAATCTCGACTGCCGCCTGTTTCTGCTGGAGATGGTGAAAGGCTCGAACCGCTGCGCCGTTTGACTTTAATTTATAGTTGGAGAAATTAATTTCTTCAACTATATATATAAAAAGCCGTCTGAAAATTCTTATTTTCAGACGGCTTTTTTGTGTTAAATGTGGTTAAAAAGCGACGGTTTCAGCCAAGTGTTTTTATCGATATTGACAAAAATTGTTTTTCCTTTTCAATCGGTTTAAGATGTAGCGGCTTGAAACTGCCCGCCCGCTGCCGCATACGGCGCAGGTGTGCAGATCATACGCCCATTCAAATAATTAGAGGACAAACATCATGAAAAAAACATTTATCGCCCTGGCGATTGCTGCTTTGCCTGTTGCCGCTTCCGCAGAAGTGATTTTGTACGGCCAAATCAAAGCCGGTGTGGAAGTGTCTAACATCAAGCTGGGCAGCGCCGCCAACGGAAACGGCAGCGCGGACAATACCAGCGACCAACTCGGCCGCAGCGCGCGTTCGACCACGGCGACCGACATTACCGATCTGGGCTCGCGCATCGGCTTTAAAGGCCACGAGCATCTGGGCAACGGCCTGAAAGCCATCTGGCAGCTGGAGCAGAAAGCCTCCATCGCCGGCACCGACAGCAACTGGGGCACGCGCCAATCGTTTATCGGCCTGGAGGGCGGCTTCGGTAAAATCCGCGCCGGCCGCTTGGATTCTTCCGTAAAAAGCCTCTCGAGCGCGTTTGACCTGTGGGAATACCGCAACAACGCGCTGGGCATGGGCGTGTTCACCCGCAACGACAAGCGCGTGATTTCCGTGCGCTACGACAGCCCCGTATGGTCGGGCTTCAGCGCCAATGTGCAATATGTACCGCGCGACAACATCAATGCCGCCGATAAATACACCCACAACGAAGCCGGCAAAGACACTTACTACGCCGGTGTCAACTATGAAAACTCAGGCTTCTTCGGCCAATATGCGGGCGGTTTCCGTAAGAATTCCGTCGGCAGTAGCGGCGCATACAAAGACGGCCAGCTGCACCGCCTGGTAGCCGGTTACGGCGCGGGCAACGCCTTGCTGGCGGTAGCAGGCCAATACGGCAAAAACTGGGAAACTTTGGGCGACTACGCGCAAACCCTGTCTAACGGCGTGGTAACAAGCCAAATGCGTACCGACGGCGTGAATGCAAGCAACGTGGTATTCGGTTCGGATGCCGCGCTCGACAGCCGCGGCGTGGAAACCGTTGAAATCGCCGCCACCGGCGCTTACCGCTTCGGCAATCTCACCCCGCGCGTCAGCTACGCCCACGGCTTCAAAGCCAAAGTGGACGGCAGCAACGTACACGGCACGCGCTACAACCAAGTGGTTGCCGGCGTGGATTACGATTTCTCCAAACGCACGACCGTCGTGGCCTCAGCCGGCTGGTTGAAAGGCGGCGAAAACGGCCCGCACCGCGTGGAAACCGTCGCCGGCTTGGTCGGCCTGCGCCACAAGTTCTAAGCAGCGCAGCTGTATTTATCGTGAAAAAGCCTGTCGGGAGACAGGCTTTTTTGGTGTGTATGGTTGAATGATATGGCATGCGGCAGTGTTCGCATATTTCGTCAAAAAGCCGTCTGAAAATCCCTGTTTTTCAGCAGTAGGTCGGGCACTTTTGCCCGACGATTCGTTGATATACCCGAAAAT
>NZ_BCWL01000134.1 GCF_001592185.1 Bergeriella denitrificans NBRC 102155 | reverse complement strand
TTTCCCCAAAGGAACCCCATCATGCCAAACACCACCCCTTTTTATCTGCTCAACGTCTTTGCCGAATCGCATTTCGGCGGCAATCCGCTGGCGGTGTTCCCCGCAGCGGATGGTTTGAATGATGAAACCATGCAGCTGATTGCGCGGCAGTTTAATTTGTCGGAAACGGTGTTTGTGAAACGCGCGGCGCGTGCGGAGGCGGTGAAGCAGCTGCGGATTTTTACGCCGGCGTATGAAATGCCGTTTGCGGGGCATCCGACGGTGGGCGCGGCGTATTTGTTGCAAAAGCTGCTGGATTTGCCGCCGCATTACCGCTTGGAAACGCCGGCGGGCTTGGTGGATATAGCGCATGACGGCGGCGCGGTCACGCTGGCTTTGGATAACGGTATTCAGACGGCCGCTTCGGATTTGAGCCGTGAAGCGGCGGCGGCTTTGCTGGGTTTGGCGGCGGAAGATGTGGCCGCAGCACCGATGTGGGTGAATACGGGCACTTGGCAGCTTTTACTGCCGCTGGCTTCGTTTGAAGCGGTGGCGCGCTGCAGGGTGGCGGATGCGGCGGCGTTTATGCGCCAGACGGCGACGGATTTCGGCAAGCCGCAAATTTATGTGTGGGCGTTGTCGGGCGATACGGCGAAAGTGCGCTTGTTTTTCGGGCAGGACGGCGCGGTATTGGAAGACCCGGGCACAGGCTCGGCGGCGGCGAATTTGGGCGGTTGGCTCTGGCAGCAGCGGGGCGGGTCGCTGGCTTTAAACATCACGCAGGGCGACGAGCTGGCGCGGCCGAACCGCCTGCTGCTGCGCGTGGATGATAACGGCGTGGTGTCGGTGGGCGGTAAGGTGATTGAAGTGGGGCGGGGCGTGTTTATGCTGCCTTAGGTAGTGGTTTTCAGACGGCCTGCCCGGCGGTGTCGGCGGGTGCAGGCCGTTTGAAAACGGCGGCGTTGCGGTTATTTTCTGCCGTACGGAAATTGTTGGTATAATCCCTGCAAAATAACTTCAAACTGATTCTTAATTAGGAAACACCTTATGTTGCCGATGTCCGAACTGAAAAATATGCGCCCCATGATTGCAACCCCGAGCCATGACGGCAAATATTTCCATAATTACACGCTGTCTCTGCTGAATCTTGTGGCGCAGAGTACGAAGCTGGGAATGGAAATGCAGGTTTTTTTACAGCGCGGGGAGAGCCTGATTACGCGTGCGCGTAATAATGCGGTATCCGACTTTTTGAAAAACCCGGATTATACGCACCTGGTTTGGATTGATTCCGACATTGGTTTTTCTGCCGAGGCTTTTTACCGACTGCTGCTGGCCGACCGCGATATTGCGGCGGGTATTTATCCTCTGAAAAAGGAAGTGTGGCCGGAAGAGGGCCTGCCTGAGGCGATGACCCGCGAAGATTTTGAAGCCCGCTACACGCGTTACACCATCAATACGCACACCACCAACGAAGAAGGTACGGTCAGCCTGAGCGTGGATGCAGACGGCTTTATGGATGTGGACGAAGCGCCGACGGGCTTTATGGCCATCAAGCGCGAAGTGTTCGAGAAAATGATGAAGGCCTATCCTGAGCTGGAATACCAATCCGACAGCGATTACAACGCCCGAGCAACCTGCTACCGCTTTTTCGACTGCATGGTCGACCCCGAAAGCAAACGCTACCTCTCCGAAGACTACTTCTTCTGCCGCCTGTGGCGTCAGCTGGGCGGCAAAGTGGCGGTGGACGTACAGTCCAATCTGAGCCATCAGGGTACCAAGCTCTATACCGGCTCTTTCTCCAAGTCGATTACCACCAATCTCGCCCAAGCGGTATTGGCGCCGGAAGGTCTGCCGATGAGCATTACTTACGCGACCGACGAGATTTTTGAAAATCCGCGTTTCTAAAAGCACTGTCGTACTGCCGCAGCCGTACAGACGGCTGTGGTTGCCGCAAGCGTAAGCCGTCTGAAAATCGCGGTTTTCAGACGGCTTAACTTATTTTTATCGTCCTGACGGTTTTGCCCGCAGGGGCTTTGGCGTACACTGCCATCGTTTCTATTGAGAAGACGCATTATGTATCACGGCGAACGTTTCAATGCATACAGCCATCTGATCGGCGCGCTGCTGGCGGCGGTGGGGCTGGTGCTGCTGGTGGTGAAGGCGGCCGATGCCGACCCTTATAAGCTGGCCGGGGCGATTACTTACGGCGTCTGCCTGCTGCTGCTGTATGCCGGATCGACGCTTTACCACAGCATTCCCCAGCCGCGCGCCAAAGCGGTGTTGCAGAAAATCGACCACTGCATGATTTACCTGCTGATTGCGGGCAGCTATACCCCGTTTACGCTGGTGACGCTGCAGGGCGCGTGGGGCTGGTCGCTGTTCGGCGTGTCGTGGGGGCTGGCGTTGGCCGGTATTGTGCAGGAGCTGACCATAGGCTTGCGTAGCGAAACGCGGCGGCTTTCCATGCTGATTTATGTGGTGATGGGCTGGCTGATTCTGGTGGCGCTTTACCCGCTGGCCTTGAGCCTGTCGGCCGCAGGGCTATTTTGGCTGGTGTTGGGCGGGCTGCTGTACAGCGCGGGCATTTATTGGTTTGTGAACGATACGAAAATCAAACACGGCCACGGTATTTGGCATCTGTTTGTGTTGGGCGGCAGCCTGGCGCAGTTTGTGTGTATTTATTTTTATGTGATTTGATTGGGTGGCTTTGCGATGGACACCTCAAGCTGCGGCAATCCGGCAAAAAAAGCCGTCTGAAAATGCGATTTTCAGACGGCTTTTTTTTGGGGGGGGGGGGGAGAAACAGGCTTTACAGCCGCGTCACGCTCAATACGCCTTTGACATCGCCCAAGCTGGCGAGTACGCGCGGTAAGTCGTTGACTTGTTTGACTTCCAGCGTGAAACGCATGCTGGCTTCGAGGTCGCGGGACTGGGTTTGTACGGCGGTGACGTTCAGTTTGTGGCGCGCCAGCGCGTCGGATACGTCGCGCAGCAGGCCGTTGCGGTCTTGGGCGCGGATTTCGATATCCACGGCGAACACTTGGCCTTCCTGCGCCGCTGCCCAACTTGCGTTTAAGACTTTGTCGGGCGACTGCTCGGCCAGATGCAGGTACGACGGGCAGTTGCGGCGGTGTACGGAAATGCCGCGCTCGCGGGTGACGAAGCCGACGATGTCGTCGGGCGGCGCGGGTTTGCAGCATTTTGCCAAGGTGGTCATCAGGCCGTCTTCGCCGTCGATGAGTACGCCGTTTTTGCCGCCTTTTTTGATTTTCGATTGTTTGACGATGGTGGTTTCGGTAATCGGGGCGGGCGGCGGTTCGTTCAGCAGGCCGCAGGCTTTTTGAATGGCGCGCGGGGTGACTTCGCCTTGTCCGATTGCGGTATAGAGGTCGTCGAGTTTTTTGAAGCCGAGGTTTTCGGCCAGATCTTGCAGGTTGGGTTTGGGGTTGATTTTGGCGAGTTGTTTGTCGAGTTGGGCGCGGCCTTCTTCGCGCACGGTATCGGCGTTTTGCTGGCGGATGAAGGCGCGGATTTTGCTGATGGCTTTGCCGGATTTGACCCAGCCTTCGTGCAGCCAGTTGACTGAGGGGTGGCCTTCTTTGGCGGTGATGATTTCTACGCGCTGGCCGTTTTCGAGCGGGGTGGAAAGGGGAACGATTTGGCCTTCGACTTTGGCGCCGCGGCAGCGGTCGCCTATGCTGCTGTGCAGGGCGTAGGCGAAGTCGATGGGGGTGGCGCCCGCGGGCAGCGACAGGACTTTGCCGTGCGGGGTCAGAACGTAAATCGTGTCGTGGAAGAGTTCGGTTTTGAAGGCGGCGGCGAGGTCTTCTTTGCCGCTTTCGGCCATGTTTTCGCGCCAGTCGAGCAGTTGGCGCAACCAGGCGATTTTCTGTTCGTAGGCGGAGTCGCCTTTGCCGCCTTCTTTGTAACGCCAGTGGGCGGCAACGCCGAATTCGTTGAACTGGTGCATGTCGAAGGTGCGGATTTGGACTTCCACGCCTTTGTCTTCGGGGCCGATGATGACGGTGTGCAGGCTTTTGTAGCCGTTGCCTTTGGGGTTGGCGATGTAGTCGTCGAATTCGCCGGGCACGGGCTGCCACAGGCTGTGGACGATGCCCAGCGTGGTGTAGCATTCGGGTATGGTGTCCACCAGAATCCGCACGGCGCGGATGTCGTAGAGGCCGTCGAAATCAAGCTTTTTCTTCACCATTTTTTTGTAAATGGAGTAGATGTGTTTCGGCCGGCCGGCGACTTCGAAATGGATGTTGAATTTGGCCAGCTCGCCGCGCAGGATGTCGAGGAAGTTTTCGATGTATTCCAGACGTTCGGTGCGTTTTTCGTCGAGGAGTTTGGCGATTTCTTTGTATTTTTCCGGCTCTTGGTGGCGGAAGCCCAAATCTTCGAGCTGCCATTTGAGTTGCCATACGCCCAGCCGGTTGGCCAGCGGTGCGAAAATATCCAGCGTTTCTTTGGCGATGGCGCGTTTTTCGGGGCTGTCGGGCAGGGTGCCGATGTATTGCATGGTGCGGGTGCGCATGGCGAGCTTGATTAAGACCACGCGGATGTCTGTCACCATGGCCAGCAGCATTTTGCGCATGGTTTCGGCCTGCTGGGCGCGTTCTTCGGGCGTGGCGAGGCTGTCGACTTTGGCGAATTGGGTGAGTTTGTGTACTTCGTCTATGCCTTTGACCAATTCGGTGACGGTGGCGTTGCATTGCTCGGTGACGACGGTTTGCCAGTCTTCGAGACATAAAGAAATGCTGGAGAGCAAAGTCGCCGCCACGGCGTCGGGCAGCAAGTCCATTTCGTTGACCATTTCCGCCGCGCCGAATACGTTGCTCATCACGGGCTCGCCGGCGAAGGTGGCCAGGTCTGCCGGGTAGTGCTGCGCCGCCAGTTTGAGGGCGGCTTGGAGCATGGCGCGATCCTGCTCGTTTTGGCGGGCAAGATAGGCGTCGAACCATTCGCTGTAATGGCTCAGGTCGGGAGCGATGTTGCTGGCGTGCGGGGTCATGGCTGCCTCTTTTCCGATGCGCTGATGGAAGGGGCTATTGTAGCAGGGAAAGGCGGGAATGAATAATCCCGTTGCCCCAATCCGGCGAAACGGTGGTTTAAGTGAGGCCGTCTGAAAACAAGTGTTGATTTCAGACGGCCTGCGGGGGTAAAGTATGGCGTTTGTTTGATGATGAAAGATGAGAATGAAGCTGTATATTTACGACCATTGCCCTTTTTGCGTACGCGCGCGCATGATTTTCGGTTTACGCGGCGTGGCGGTCGAGCAGGTGGTGCTGGCGAATGACGACGAGGCCAACCCAATCCGCATGATTGGTGCGAAACAAGTGCCGATTTTGGAAAAAGACGACGGCAGTTTTATGGGCGAGAGCCTGGATATTGTGCGCTATGTTGACGAACTGGCAGGCAAAGGCCGTCTGAAAGAAGAAGTGCGCCCCGAGGTGCAGGCCTGGTTGGATAAGGTCGGCGAATATGTCAATAAATTGGTGCAGCCGCGCATGGTGAAAATCGGTTTGCCGGAGTTTGCGGAAGCATCGGCGGTGCGCTATTTCACGGAGAAAAAAGAGCAGAATATCGGCAATTTCGAGCAAAATCTCGCCGATACGCCGCAATATCTGGCGCAAATTCATGCCGATTTGCAGGCGCTGGAGGTGTATGCCGCCGGCGGCGATGCGGGCTTCGGCGGGGAAACGGGCATGGAAGATATTCTGCTGTTTCCGGTATTGCGTAACCTGACCATCGTCAAAGGCATTGAGTGGCCGGCGCAGACCGCCGCTTATGTGGCGCGTATGAGCCGCGCTTCGGGCGTAAATCTTTATATGGAACGTGCTATCTGATATAGTCGTCGAACTTAAATCCTGCTATGGCGTTGGCTCGCCTTGGCGTATTTGTAGCAGAAATTAATTTCTTCGACTATGTTGATATATTTTTATTGTTTTCAACAATATATGAATTTTCACAGA
>NZ_BCWL01000133.1 GCF_001592185.1 Bergeriella denitrificans NBRC 102155 | reverse complement strand
ACCCGTACTACTTGTACTGTCTTCTACTCGCCGCCTTGTATCAGAATTTCATTTCTCCGACTATAATTTCTCCGACTATAGTACGGCAAGGCCATCATTTGGTGCTCAATGGCTGCGCTTACACAAAAAAGCCGTCTGAAAAATATTCAGACGGCTTTTTTGTGTTTGCCTTTAAGATTGGGCAGCGTGTAATCCAACCATAAAAATCCTAAAACGGATAAACCTTATATGCTTTCAGCAAGCTGCCGCCGCACATCACTATTTGAACAGCAAAATCAGCAGCAGGGTAACGGCAATCACTGCCAGCCACAGGCTTTGGCGCTGCTGCACTTTCACCAGATGCACATAGGCATCACGCATTTCCTGCTGGCGGTTTTCATCAACCAGCGCATTCAGCTTTCTCGGCAGGCCGGGTAGGATATTGGCCCAATCCGGCGCTTCGTTTTTCAGGTTGTTAAACAAGGCTTTCGGGCCGATTTGCTCGTTCATCCATTTGGTCAAGAAAGGCTTGGCGGTGGCCCATAAATCCAAGTCGGGGTCGAGCTGGCGGCCGAGGCCTTCGATATTGAGCAGGGTTTTCTGCAGTAAAACCAGCTGCGGCTGGATTTCGACATGGAAGCGGCGGCTGACTTCAAACAGGCGCATCAGCACCAAGCCGAAAGAGATTTGCGAAATCGGCTTGTTGAAAATCGGCTCGCACACGCTGCGTACCGCCGCTTCCAATTCTTCCGCGCGGGTATCGGCAGGGACCCAGCCCGATTCGATGTGCGCGGTGGCAACGCGGTGGTAATCGCGGTTGAAAAAAGCCAGGAAGTTGATGGCCAGATAGCGCTTGTCGTAATCGGTTAATGTGCCGACGATGCCGAAATCCAGTGCGATGTAGCGGTTGTCGGGCGCTACCAGAATATTGCCGGGGTGCATATCCGCATGGAAAAAGCCGTCGCGGAATACCTGGGTGAAAAAGATTTCCACCCCGTAATCGGCCAGCTTACGCAGGTCGATACCGGCGGCTTTGAGCGCGGCAATATCGGAAACGGGCGTGCCTTCCATCCATTCGATGGTCAACACATCGCGCGAGCAGTAATCGTAAAAAACTTTCGGCACCACCAGCATATCGCTGTTTTGGAAATTGCGGTAAAGCTGGCTGGCGTTGGCGGCTTCGCGCATCAAATCCAATTCGTCGTGCAGATAAGTGTCGAATTCGGCCACCACTTCGCGCGGCTTCAGGCGCTTGCCGTCTGCAAACAGGCGTTCTACCCAGGCCGCGCCGAAGCGCATCAGCGCCAAATCCTGCTCAATCACGGGAATCAGATTGGGGCGCAACACTTTAACCGCCACTTGTTCGCCGCTGTGCAGGCGCGCTTTGTGCACTTGGGCGATGGATGCGCTGGCAACCGGTTCGGTTTGAAATTCCGCATACAGCTCGTCGATGGCGCGGCCTAAGGAGCGCTCGATTTGGCTGCGGGAAAATTGGGCATCAAAAGGCGGTACTTTATCCTGAAGCTTGGCCAGCTCGGCGGCATAATCATGGGGAATCAAATCGGGGCGGGTCGATAAGACCTGGCCGAATTTGATGAAAATCGGGCCGAGGCTTTCCAGCGCCAGCCGCAGGCGCACAGGCAAGGGTTCGTGCGCGTATTCGGCCGATTGCGGCAGCTTGCGTATCAGGCCGCGCAGCCAGTCTTGGCGGATATGGCCGACCAGCAGGTCGGAGAGGCCGAAAAGGTAAACGGTGCGGAGCAGGGTTTTGATGCGGGTAAGCCATTTCATAGCGGGCATCCGAAAGCGGAGGGAAAGTAGGAATTATAAGGGATTTTCGAGGCTGATGCTTGTTGGTGTGGGTGGCGCAGGCAGTAGGGCGGGGCGTATCGGGTATTGGAGAAACGGTTGTGCCGGGGCGTTCCATAAAAAAGGCCGTCTGAAAATACACGGAAACAGCAGCGCGCTGTTGAGACCTTGTGTATTTTCAGACGGCCTTTTACCGGCAGGGATTACACCGAGAATGACGAGCCGCAGCCGCAAGTGGTTTCCGCATTCGGATTGCGGATAACGAATTGCGAACCTTGCAGGCTTTCGGTGTAGTCGATTTCGGCGCCGACCAAATATTGATAGCTCATCGGATCGACCAAGAAGGTCAGGCCGTTTTTGCTGATTTCAAAATCGTCGTCGTTTTTGATTTCATCGAAGGTAAAACCGTATTGGAAGCCGGAGCAGCCGCCGCCGTTAACGAACACGCGCAGCTTCAGCTCGGGGTTGTTTTCTTCGGCAATCAGGTCGGCTACTTTGGTGCAGCAGCTGTCGGTAAAGATAATGGGGCTTTCATCAGACATGATGCGATTCCTTTGATATGAATGTTTTGTGTATTGTCGCGCAAACGCTTTATGAAAGCAAGTTTGGCCGAAAGCCGAAAATTCAAGCCCGATGCGCTATGGATTGTGAAATCACGCAGCACCATACCGGGCGGCAACCAGCAGCCTATCCGCACCGTGCAGAATGATAAATCGGAAGGCTTCAGTAAATCGGCCGGGCTTTCTGTCGGGCAGAGATAACCAAGACCGGCGGTGCTATCTGAGCGGACAATACTTTAAATCGTCCGCCCGAACCATTCCACCCGGCCGATGATGGCAATATCGTCGCTCGGATTTTTCAGGTCGATTTCAAACGCCGGATAGGCTTCGTTGGCAGAGATAACGTTGATGATGCCGCCGGGAATCAGCTGCAGGCGTTTGACCAGCAGGTTTTCGTTCAGGCGCAGCACATACAGGCCGTCGCGGGGGGAAGTGTCGCCGTGGTTGACGAGAATGGTATCGCCGTCGTTCAGTACGCCTTCCATGGAATCGCCTTTTACGGAGATAACGGACAGGTTTTTGGTGTCGCGGGTTACATAAGTTTCCACCCAGTCGCGGCGGAATGCCATGGTGAACATGGGTTTTTCATCTCCGACCAAGCGTCCGTGTCCGGCTGCGGCTTGGATGTCGTAGCGGGGCACGAAGATAAACTCGTCCACATCGACAGGATGGCCGAGGGTGTCGTAAGCCGTGGCAGAGGGGGCGGAAGCGTTCGGAAACGGCTCGCCTTCGCCCGTAAGCAGCCAATCGATGCTGCAGCCTTTCAGCTGCTTGATTTTTTTCAGGGTTTCCGATTTTGGCAGCCCGCCGTCATTCCAAATACGGCTGAAGCCGGCAATGGTCATATCGATGTCGGCAGCGATTTTGGCTTGGCGCGCTTCGTCTTTCCATAAGAAAGCCAGTCTGTCTTTAAAGGTATTCATGATAATCCTTGGCGTAAGTGTGTTTTTTCATACACTTCAATCTGTTTTTTGATATTTTACTTTAGTTTCTAAAAAAATGTAAGAAAAAAATTAGCTGAAATAAGAAAAAGTATTGCATTTTTTATTTTTACTTAGTATGATGCGCTCATGGTTTAAATTATTCGGAGTTTCTGCTCCGTTTGTAAGATATTTATTAGCAGTCGAATGATTTTTATTTTTGTGAAACAGTTCGGCTGAACCGATTAAGAAAAAACTAAGCTGTTTGGCTTGTTTCGTTTATTTTTGAGAAGGAGTCTGATAATGGGCGGCTATCGTAAAAATACTTGGTTGGCTTTGGCGGCATTGGTTTTGGGTTTGGTGGCGTTTCCCGTGAGCTATTCGGAAGCGCAGTCTGCCCAGAGATTGCTGCTGGAGCAGGAATGCGACCAGCTGGGCCGTCTGATTTTGGAGAAGATGGATAAAGACCAGCTTTCACGCTCGCAGCAATGCGATATGTGGGAAGCCGATCAGGATTGGAAGCAACAATACGGCGGCTTGGACGAAATCGAAATTTTGTCGGGCGTGGTGTACGAATAAAAGCCGCGCAGCCCGTTTGTGCGTTTTTTGGGAGAACAATATGGAAACAACTTATATCGTTCAGGCTTTCGATAGGCAGACCGTAAAGGGTCAAAGCAGATTGATACCCGCGGCCGCCATGCAGTTTAACCGCGAAAGCGATGCCTTGCGGCGCGTGGACAGAATGGCCGAGCAGCATGCCGGCGTGGTGGCGGTGGCTCAGGAGTTTGACGGCGACAGCGGCGAGATGGGCAAAACGACCTTGCTGGCGCAGCATGGTGATGTGCCGGAAGAATTGCTGGAAAACTTTTAATGCGGCGGGGACAGCCTGCCCAGGGTAGGGAAATAGGCCGATTTAAGGCCGAAGAGCAATAAAAAAGCCGTCTGAAAACAGACGGCTTTCCGATACGGTATGCCGGGCAAACCGATGTTTATTCCCATTCGATGGTGGCGGGCGGTTTGCCGCTCACGTCGTACACCACGCGGTTGATGCCTTTGACTTCGTTGATGATGCGGTTGGACACGCGGCCGAGCAGGGAGTAGGGCAGCTCTGCCCAATGCGCGGTCATGAAGTCGCTGGTCACGACGGCGCGCAGGGCGACGACGTAATCGTAGGTGCGGCCGTCGCCCATCACGCCGACGGATTTCACCGGCAGGAATACGGCAAACGCCTGGCTGGTGAGGTCGTACCAAGATGTGCCGTTTTCATCGGTGGTGTTGCGTAATTCTTGGATAAAGATGTCGTCGGCCTGGCGCAGCAGGTCGGCGTATTCTTTTTTCACTTCGCCCAAGATGCGCACGCCCAGGCCCGGGCCGGGGAAGGGGTGGCGGTACACCATTTCGCGCGGCAGGCCGAGGGCGACGCCGAGCTCGCGTACTTCGTCTTTAAACAGGTCGCGCAAAGGCTCGAGCAGCTTCAGCTTCATGTTTTCTGGCAGGCCGCCGACGTTGTGGTGCGATTTGATGGCGTGGGCTTTTTTGGTTTTCGCGCCTGCGCTCTCAATCACGTCGGGGTAAATCGTGCCTTGCGCCAGCCATTTGGCGTTGGTGAGTTTTTTCTCTTCGGCGTCAAACACTTCGATAAATTCCGCGCCGATGATTTTGCGTTTTTTCTCGGGGTCGGTTTCGCCCGCCAGCTTCGCCATAAATTGGTCTTCGGCATCGACGTGAATCACGCGCACGCCCAGGTTGCGGGCGAACATATCCATCACCATTTTGCCTTCGTTCAGGCGCAGCAGGCCGTGATCGACGAAGACGCAGGTGAGCTGGTCGCCGATGGCGCGGTGGATCAGCGCGGCGGCTACGGAAGAGTCCACGCCGCCGGACAGGCCCAAAATCACTTCGTCGCTGCCGACTTGTTCGCGGATTTTCGCTACGGCTTCATCGATGTAGTTGGGCATGGTCCAGCTCGGTTTCGCGCCGGCGATGTCCAACACGAAGCGGTTAATCAGCGCGCGGCCCTGCTTGGTGTGGGTCACTTCGGGGTGGAACTGGATGCCGTAGAATTGCTTTTCGGCGTGCTCCATCATGGCAATCGGGCAGGACGGGGTGTCGCCGATAACGGCAAAGCCCTCGGGCAGCTTGGACACTTTGTCGCCGTGGCTCATCCATACGTCGAGCGTGTTGGGTTGGCCGTCTGAAAGGCCGCGCGTCAGCTCGCAATCAATGGTTTTCACTTGCGCGTAGCCGAATTCGCGCTGGTTGCCCGGGGTAACTTCGCCGCCCAGGTGGTGCGCCATAAACTGCATGCCGTAGCAGATGCCGAGCACGGGGATGCCCAAGTCGAAAATGCCGGTGTCGGCCTGGTAGTCGGATTCGTAAACCGAATTCGGGCCGCCGGAGAGAATGATGGCTTTGGGATTGAAGGCTTTGATTTCGTCCAAAGGCATATCGAAAGAATGCAGCTCGCAGTAAACGTGGGCTTCGCGCACGCGGCGGGCAATCAGCTGGGTCACTTGCGAGCCGAAATCGAGAATCAGGATTTTGTCTTGGGTCATGATGGAGTTTTCTTGATAAAAGAAACGGTTGCGGATACGGCAAAGGCCGTCTGAAAATGAGCGGATTATAGCATTTTTCAGACGGCCTTTGCAGTAGGCGGCGGGCGAAAAATACCCGCAGGCCGCGCGGGCGCAGCGGGCGGGCAAGACAGAGGGAAATATAGCGGGCGTGTCGGGCAAATGCCGTCTGAAAATATAGTCGGAGAAATTAAGTTCTCCGACT
>NZ_BCWL01000132.1 GCF_001592185.1 Bergeriella denitrificans NBRC 102155 | reverse complement strand
GCAAACCCAGGTGTAGCAAATACCGTTTATTTTTCCGCAGCTACTGTACGCTGGCGGCGGGTTTCGCTCAAGACCATGCCGGCGGATACGGAGACGTTCATGCTTTCGACTGTGCCGAACATGGGAATGGAGACCAGCATATCGCAATGTTCGCGGGTGAGGCGGCGCATGCCTTCGCCTTCGTTGCCCATGACCCAGGCGATGCTTTGCGGCAGGTCGGCGTGGTATAAATCTGCGTCGCCGCCCATGTCGGTGCCGACAATCCAGATGCCGTATTCTTTCAGCTCGCGCAGGGTGCGGGCGAGGTTGGTGACGGTGATGTAGGGGACGGTTTCGGCGGCGCCGCAGGCGACTTTGCTGACGGTGGCGTTCAGGCCGGCGCTTTTGTCTTTCGGGGCGATAACGGCGTGTACGCCCATGGCGTCGGCGGTACGCAGGCAGGCGCCGAGGTTGTGGGGGTCGGTGATGCCGTCGAGTACGAGCAAGAGCGCCGGCTCGCTGAGGTTTTCCAAGACATCTTCAAGATGGATGTGGTTTTTGGATGCGTCGATAAAGCCGACTACGCCCTGATGGCGTGAGCCTTTACTGAGGGTGTCGAGCCGCTCGGCTTGGGCGAAGTGTACGCGCACGTTTTCGGCGGCGGCTTTTTCGAGCACTTCGCGGGTGCGGGCATCGGATTTGCCTTCTTGGATGTAGAGCTCGGTAATGGATTTGGGGTTTTGCCACAGGCGGGCATTGACGGCGTGGAAGCCGTAAATCAAGCGTTGGTTGGCCATGGGGGTCTTTCAGTCGGGCTTAGGGCGGCCGGATGCGGGCATCGGGCCGTCTGAAAAATACGGATAAAGCCGCCCGGCGTGGCGGGCGGCTTGGCGGGTTTAGGATTTGTTGTCTTCGCTGTCGAGGAAGCTCTTCAGGCGGTCGCTGCGGGTCGGGTGGCGCAGCTTACGCAGGGCTTTGGCTTCGATTTGGCGGATGCGTTCGCGGGTCACGTCAAACTGTTTGCCCACTTCTTCCAGCGTGTGGTCGGTGTTCATGTCGATGCCGAAGCGCATACGCAAGACTTTGGCTTCGCGCGGGGTCAGGCTTTCGAGCACTTCTTTGGTCACTTCGTGCAGGCTGGAATACATGGCCGCGTCTGCCGGGGCGACGTTGTTGGCATCTTCGATGAAGTCGCCCAAGTGCGAATCATCGTCGTCGCCAATCGGGGTTTCCATGGAAATCGGCTCTTTGGCGATTTTCATGATTTTGCGGATTTTGTCTTCCGGCATTTCCATCAGCTCGGCCAGTTTGGCGGAATCGGGCTCTTCGCCGGTTTCCTGCAGGTATTGGCGCGAAATGCGGTTCATCTTGTTGATGGTCTCAATCATGTGCACCGGAATGCGGATGGTACGCGCTTGGTCGGCAATCGAGCGGGTGATGGCCTGGCGGATCCACCATGTGGCGTAGGTGGAGAATTTGTAGCCGCGTCGGTATTCGAATTTATCTACGGCTTTCATCAAGCCGATATTGCCTTCTTGAATCAAATCAAGGAACTGCAGGCCTCGGTTGGTGTATTTTTTGGCGATGGAAATCACCAGACGCAAGTTGGCCTGAATCATTTCCTGCTTGGCGGCAGCGGTTTCTTTTTCGCTGATGACCATGTTTTTGTTGATGTCTTTCAGCTCGTCGATGGAGATTTTGGTGGATTTTTCCATCTCGGCCAACTCGGTCTGCTTCTCGATAATGGCGTGGCGGAAGCGGTCGAGGGCATCGGCCCAGACGCGGCCTTTGGCCACTTCTTCGTTGACCCAGTTTAAGTCGGTCATCACGGGCAGGAAGTTTTGGATAAAGTAGTCGCGGTCCATGCGCACGCGGTCGATGCAGATGTCGCGGATTTCGCGCTCGATTTTGCGGATGTTGTCCACATGGCCGCGCAGGGTGTTGCTCAGGGCTTCAATCTGGCGGGTGGCAAAGCGGACTTCCAGCAGCTTGGCGGCGATGGCTTCGCGGTGTTGGATGTAGTCGGGGTGGCGGCTGTGGTTTTTCTCCAGCACCTTAATCATCTTGGCGTAATCGGTTTCGATTTGGGCGAAATGCGCGAGCACTTTCTGCTTGAGCTCTTCCAGATTGGCGGCGGACAGGGCTTCGGCATCGTTGCTGCCTTCATCGTCGTCTTCGCTGTCGTCGTCTTCATCGTCATCGCTGTCGCTTTCTTCGGCTTCGGGCGCGCTGCTTTCCAAATGACCGAGACCCAGCTCGTTCAGCAAGACTTCGTTGGGGTCGATAATGGCTTCGACGACTTCGTCCACGCGGATTTCATCGTTGCGGATTTGTTCAATCAATGCCAAGATTTCGGCCACGGAGCCGGGGCAGGCGGAAATGGCCTGTACCATGTTTTTCAGGGCGTTTTCGATTTTTTTGGCGATGATGATTTCGTCTTCGCGGGTCAGCAGGTCTACCTGGCCCATTTCGCGCATATACATACGCACGGGGTCGGTGGTGCGGCCGAACTCGGAATCGGCATTGGACAATGCGGCTTCGGCTTCTTCTACGGCATCGTCGTCGGTAATCGAAGCGGCGTTGTCGCTCAATAAAATGTCTTCCGCATCGGGCGCCTGCTCGGTCACCTGAATGCCCAGGCCGGAAATCATGCTGACGATGTTGTCGATTTGGTCGGCATCGGACATATCATCGGGCAGGGCATCGTTGATTTCGGAGTAGGTGATGTAGCCGCGCTCTTTACCCATGATGATGAGCTGGCGCAGGCGGGCGCGCTGCTCTTCTACGGTCAGCGGACGGTTGTCGTCTTGATCTTGGTATTCGTCTTGGTGTTGGGACATAATAATCTCGTTGTTTGACAGGGAAAGCCGACGGTTTGCATATTGCAATGCACCTGAAGGCAGAGCAGCCTGTTTATAGGTTTGATGTTGATGACTATAAACACGCTGAGGCCGTCTGAGACTTTTCAAGTAAGGGTGTTCTGCGGATCAAGACATCGCGCAGCGGCAGACAATGTTTTCAGACGGCCTAGAGGAACTAGGTTTCATACTTGGTGTAGAGTGGGAATGCCCGCCCTACGGATAATCGTTTAACTCGCTTTTGACATCAATAAAGACACCAAAAGTTTTTTTTCATAATCGTTCAAGCCGGTTTCGGCGCTTTTTTGCTTCAAGGCTTCGATTTGGCTGTATTTTAACTCATTCAGCAGCTTTTTCATGCCGATTTTGAAATTTTCGCAGTCTTCCTCGCTGCCGTCTTCGAGCTCGTCGGCGGCGTGGGCGGATTGGAAAATACCGTCGAGCACCGCGCGGTAAGGGGAGCCGCGCATATATTCCAAAATCTGTGCCGCAGAGGGCGGCGGCTGATGGCTTTTAATCATTTCCGCCAAGTTGGCCAGGCAGGCGAAATCGCCCTCCAGCGCCAAATATTCCGGCAGGTCTATATATGCAGCCCAATCCGGATTTATCAAGAGGCTGCGGATTTGCCGCTGCACCAAAGTCAGCATGGCCGGCTGCTTGGCGGTGGCCAGCGGCAGCTTGTAGCTTTTCTGCCGCACATGGCGCTTGGGTGCTTCCTGCCCCAAAAGCTGAGCCAGGTTGGCCGGGTCGATGCCCACCAAATCGCTCAGGCGCTGCTTTAATAGAAACGCCAGCGCGGGCGCGGCAATCTGCGCCAACAGCGGCGAAGCGGTTTTCACCAATTCCGCCTTGCCTTCCTGCGTATTTAGATTGAGGCCGTCTGAAAGATGTTCCCAAAAATATTCGGAAAGCGGTTTGCTTTGGTGCAGCAGGGCATCTTCAAATTGGTTTTTGCCGAACGCGCGGACGTAGCTGTCGGGGTCGTGTTCTTCGGGCAGAAACAGAAAATGCAGCGATTTATCGTCTTTCAGCTGCGGCAAAGCGTTTTCCAGCGCGCGCCACGCGGCTTTGCGGCCTGCGCCGTCGCCATCGAAACAGAAATAAATGCTGTCGGTTTGGCGCATCAGCATTTTGACATGGTCGGCGGTGGTGGATGTACCCAGCGAGGCCACGCCGTAGCCGATACCGAACTGCGCCAACGCCACCACGTCCATATAGCCCTCGACCACCAAAATCCGCCCGGCTTCTTTAATGGCTGCGCGGCCTTCATAGAGGCCGTAGAGATTGCGGCCTTTGTCGAACAGCGGCGTATCCGGTGAGTTTAAATATTTGGGTTTGGAATCATCGAGCACGCGTCCACCGAAGCCGATGACCTGGCCTTTGGTGTCGCGTATCGGAAACATAATCCGATGGCGGAAGCGGTCGTAATAGCGGTTTTGCTCTTCGTTGTGAATCACCTGCCCGCTGTCCACCAGCGGCGTGGACGGATAGGGCCGGAACACTTGCGCCAGCGGCTGCCAGCCGTCGGGCGCGTAGCCCAAGCCGTAATGGGCGATGATTTCCGCATTCAGGCCGCGGTTGGCCAAATATTGCTGCGCTTCGGGCGCGGTTTTCAGACGGCCTTGGTAAAAATCCGCGCAGGCTTGCATGGTTTCTTCCAGCGTTTGCTGCTTTTTTTTGCGCTCGGCACGCTGCTCGTGGTTTTCGACGCGTCCGCCCGTGCGCGGTACTACCATGCCCACGCGGTCGGCCAGATGCTGCACGGCTTCGGTAAAGCCCAGCCCCTGGTATTCCATCAGAAAACCGATTGCCGAGCCGTGCGCCCCGCAGCCGAAGCAGTGGTAAAACTGCTTGCTCGGGCTCACCGAAAACGACGGCGATTTTTCTTTGTGAAACGGACAGCAAGCCATATAGTTCGCCCCGCCTTTTTTCAGCGGCACGCGCTCGTCGATAATGTCGACGATATCCACTTTGGCTAAAAGTTCGTCTATGAAGTCGGATGGAATCATGGCGGCGGGTAGTTTTCAGACGGCCTATACAAGCCTGCCATTGTAACATTTTTAAGCGCGGCGGGATTTGAAATTTACGCCGTTTCGCCCGGGGCGGCAGGTGCTTTGCCGGTTGGGTTTTCCGCCGCAGGGGTTTATAATGCGGATTCATTCAACGACAGCGATTCGGAAGCGCGATTTCATGACACATACCGTCCACCTGCAATTTGAAGACATGGATAACGCCGTGCTGCAACGGCTCTGCGGCCCGCTCGACAGCAATCTGGACGCGCTCGGCCGCGCTCTGGATATCCAAATCAGCCGCCGCTTCGGACATTTCACCTTTATGGGCGACTTGGCGCACGCCGGCCGCCGCGCGCTGCTGGCGCTGGCAGAAGCGGCCGAGGGCGGCGAGTTGGAAGACAACGCCATCCGCCTGGCGGCGGTAGAAGCCAAAACCGCCGATGAAGCACACGAAGAGCAAACCCGCGACCAGCAGTATTATTTCCGCACCAAGCGCGGCAGCATCGGCGGACGCACCCCGCGTCAAAACGGCTATATCCGCGCCTTGCTCAATCACGACGTGGTGTTCGGCCTCGGCCCGGCAGGTACGGGCAAAACCTATCTGGCCGTGGCCGCAGCGGTGGACGCGATGGAAAAACACCAAATCGAGCGCATCGTATTGGTGCGCCCGGCGGTGGAAGCGGGCGAAAAACTCGGCTTCCTGCCCGGCGATTTGGCGCAGAAAGTCGATCCCTACCTGCGCCCGCTTTACGATGCGTTATACGATTTGATGGGCTTCGACCGCGTAACCAAGCTGATGGAAAAAGGCCTGATCGAAATCGCGCCGCTGGCCTATATGCGCGGCCGCACGCTCAACGGCGCGTATGTTATTCTCGACGAAGCGCAAAACACCACGCCCGAGCAGATGAAGATGTTTCTCACCCGCATCGGCTTCGGCGCCAAAGCCGTGATTACCGGCGACATCAGCCAAATCGATTTGCCGCGCAACATCAAATCCGGCCTGAAAGACGCACGCGAAAAGCTGCGCGATGTGGAAGGGCTGTATTTCCACACCTTTACCAGCGAAGACGTGGTGCGCCATCCGCTGGTGCAGAAAATCGTTGAAGCCTACGAAGCGGCAGAAGAAAAAGAGCAGGATTAATCCGCAAGGCCGTCTGAAAATGCGTATTGCCGTGTTTTCAGACGGCTTTTTCTGACAGATAGCTGTTTTATTTAT
>NZ_BCWL01000131.1 GCF_001592185.1 Bergeriella denitrificans NBRC 102155 | reverse complement strand
GCCTTGCCGTACTACTTGTACTATCTGCGACTCGTTGCCTAGTCTGATTTGAATTTGAACGGCCATACAAAAGGCCGTCTGAAAATCATTTTCAGACGGCCTTTTGTATGGATAAACCCTTATTTTTTCAAACTTTCCATATCAATCACAAAACGGTATTTCACGTCGCTTTTGAGCATGCGTTCATACGCTTCGTTGATGTTTTGCATATCGATCATTTCCACTTCCGGCAAGACGTTGTGTTCGGCGCAGAAGTCCAGCATTTCCTGGGTTTCTTTAATACCGCCGATGAGCGAGGCGGAAATCGAGCGGCGGCCGAACAGCATGGGTACGGTGGAGATGGTTTTCTCGGTATCGCCGACCAAACCGACCAACACCAGCGTGCCGTCCAATGCCAAAGTGGGGACATACGGATTCAAATCGTGGGTGTAGGGCACGGTGTCGATAATCAGGTCAAACTGATTGGCGGCGGCGGCCATCGATGCTTCGTCGGTGGAATAAATCACGCGGCTGGCGCCCAATGCGTAAGCGTCTTGTTCTTTGCCTTTGGAGCGGGTAAACAGGCTCACTTCCGCGCCCATGGCTTTGGCGAGTTTGATGGCCATGTGGCCGAGGCCGCCCAAGCCGACGACGGCGACTTTGCTGCCGGGTTTCACGTTCCAATGGCGCAACGGCGAATAAGTGGTAATGCCGGCGCACAATAAGGGGGCTACGGCTTTGGTGTCCAGATTTTCGGGCACGCGCAGCACAAATTCTTCGCGCACGACGATGCCGGTGCTGTAACCGCCTTGGGTGATGCTGCCGTCGATGCGGTCGCGGCTGCTGTAGGTGGCGGTCATGCCTTGTTCGCAGAATTGCTCCAAATCGTGACGGCAGGGCGCACATTCTTGGCAGGAATCCACCATGCAGCCGACGCCGACCAAATCGCCGGCTTTGTATTTGCCCACCTTGCTGCCGACATTTTTGACGCGGCCGATGATTTCATGGCCGGGCACGACGGGATAGAGTGAAAATGCTTCGCCCCAGTCGGCGCGGGCGGTGTGCAGGTCGGAATGGCACACGCCGCAGTAGAGAATGTCGATTTCGACGTCGTCGGCACGCAGCTCGCGGCGTTCCAAATCAATCGGCGCAAGCGGCGAGGTGGGGCTTTGCGCGGCATAGGCTTTTACGGTGGTCGGCATGGGGAAACTCCTTATTGTTTGACAGCGTATGCCGTCTGAAAATACCCGTCATCGGTTTTTCAGACGGCTCTTGCGCCATCATACTCCTTTCGTGCGCCGCCGAATATGACAAAATCTGCCATACACTGTTGCATCACGCGGCATACCGTCATGATATAGCGTTTTTTCAGACGGCCTGTTGCAGGCAGGCTCCGCGCGCGGTGGCGGCGCGTTAAGGAATTTAATCCTACGCAAAAGATTGCCATAGAAACGCCCTTTGCTGCCTGCTTTGCCCCGTTTTTCAGGTAAAATATGCCTGTTTTATTCCGACTACCGAAAGTCCGCCATGTATTCGCTTGCCCGCAACTTTTTATTCAAGCTCGATGCCGAAAAAGCCCACCACTTGACGCTCGACAGCCTCAAAACCGTACACCGGCTCGGCCTGATTCCCATTACCGACCACCGTACGCGCCCGACCAAGCTGATGGGGCTGAACCTGCCCAATCCGGTCGGCCTGGCTGCCGGTCTCGATAAAAACGGCGCATACATCGATGCGCTCGGCGCGCTCGGTTTCGGCTTTATCGAAATCGGCACGGTCACGCCGAAAGCGCAGCCCGGCAACCCGCAGCCGCGCCTGTTCCGCGTGCCCGAACACAGCGGCATCATCAACCGCATGGGCTTCAACAACGATGGCATCGATGCGATGATTAAAAACATCGAAGCCAGCAGCTATCAAGGCATTTTGGGCATCAATATCGGCAAAAACGCCGTAACCCCCATCGAGCAGGCAGTTGACGACTACTTGGTTTGTCTGGAAAAATCCTACGCTTATGCCGGTTACATCACCGTCAACATCTCGTCGCCCAACACCAAAAACCTGCGCGCGCTGCAAGGCGGCGACGAATTGAGCGCACTGCTCGAAGCCTTGAAAAACAAGCAGGCGCAGCTGGCCGCCGCGCACGGCAAATATGTGCCGCTGGCCGTAAAAATCGCGCCGGATTTGGATGAAGCGCAAATCGCCGACATCGCCCATGTGGTCAAATCGGTGGAAATGGACGGCATCATCGCCACCAACACCACCATCGACAAATCATCGCTGGGCAGCCACCCGCTGGCAGGCGAACAAGGCGGCTTGAGCGGCCTGCCTGGGCGCGACAAGAGCAACCAAGTGCTGAAATTATTGGCCGAACACCTCGACGGCGCGCTGCCGGTTATCGGGGTCGGCGGCATTATGGAAGGCCGCGATGCCGCTGAAAAAATCCGCCTGGGCGCGTCTGCCGTACAAGTGTACAGCGGCTTGGTGTACCGCGGCCCTGCCCTGATTAAAGAATGTCTGCAGGCTTTGCGCTAATCGCCGCGCCTGCCGTCTGAAAACCAACCGTTATGAGGAAAATGCCATGATGAAAAAAACCCTGTTGGCCGCTTTGCTGGCCGCCGCCCTGCCCGTTACCGTTTATGCCGACGACGCGCAGCCGACCCCGAATTTCCGCCTCGGCGCCGTAGATGCCAACCGCCAAGACCAAGGCTTCCTGCCGGACGGGGAATTTTTGTTCCGCAACCAGCCCGACCGCCTGCTCTGCTGGGAGCTGACCGGCCTGTCTGAATTCGCCCTGTCGGCCAACGTCACCGAAACGTTTGTTTCTCCGAAGAGCGCACGCTTTGCCAACGCCGCCAGCTCGGTTGACGGCACCGAACACAAAATCAGCAGCAACCTGCCGGTTATCCGCGCCGACGGCAAAGCGCCCTATATCCGCCACTGCTGGCGCATGGAGCCTACCGACCCGCTGGGCGAATACAGCCTGCAAGTGGATGTCAACGGCGTATCCTACCCCGCTAAAACCTTCCAATTCAAAGCCTATTAATCCGGCTCTTGTATCTTAACGGTCAAAGAACACGGAATAAGCAAGGCGCAGTAATGCCGTATCATTCAGTGTTCCTTGACTACATTCGCAGCCGTCTGCAGCCCTTTACAGGCTTCGGGCGGCTTTTTCCTTTATAATCCGGCTATTCTTATTATTTTTCAGACGGCCTGTACACCATGAATACGTCCATTCCCACCCTGCTTTTAGTCGATGGCTCCTCCTACCTCTACCGCGCCTACCACGCGATGGGGCAAAACCTCTCCGCCCCCGACGGCACGCCCACCGGCGCGCTCTACGGCGTGTTGAACATGCTGCGCCGCCTGCATGCCGACTATCCGCACGACTACTGCGCCTGCGTATTCGACGCCAAAGGCAAAAACTTCCGCCACGAGATGTTTCCCGACTACAAAGCCACGCGCCCGCCCATGCCCGACGATTTGCGCCCGCAGGCCGAAGCGCTGCCGGAACTCGTGCGCCTGATGGGCTGGCCGGTGTTGGTCGTGCCCGATGTAGAAGCCGACGACGTGATTGGCACACTGGCGCGGCAAGGCGCGGAAGGCGGCCTCAAGGTATGGGTATCGACCGGCGACAAAGACATGGCGCAGTTGGTCAACGACAAAGTCACGCTGGTCAACACCATGAGCGGCGAGATTTTGGACATCGACGGCGTACAAAACAAATTCGGCGTGCGCCCCGACCAAATCCGCGATTATCTGGCATTAATGGGTGACAAAGTCGATAACGTGCCCGGCGTAGAGAAATGCGGCCCCAAAACCGCCGTCAAATGGCTGGAACAATACGGCAGTCTTGAAAACGTCATGGCGCACGCCGCCGAAATCAAAGGCAAAGTCGGCGAAAACCTTCAGACGGCCTTGCCGCAGCTGCCGCTCTCTTACGACCTTGTGACCATCAAAACCGACTTGGACCTGCACGGCGAATTGCCCGAAGGCTTGGACAGCCTGCGCCGCCGCACGCCGAAATGGGCGCAGCTCGTGAGCGAGTTCACCCGTTACGGTTTCCGCACCTGGCTCAAAGAAGCCGAAACGCGCATGAAAGAAGCAAACAGCGGCGATTTATTCGGCGCGGAACACATCGGCGAACAAGCCGCGCTTGCCACCGTGACCATGCCGGCCGAACCGGTCATCGAACACCCGCAAGCACCCGATACTTTGAATTACCAAGCCGTGACCACCGAAGCGCAGTTTGCCGCGCTGCTGGAAAAACTCGCCGCCGCCAGACACATCGGCCTTGATACCGAAACCACCTCGCTCGAAGCCATGAAAGCGCAGCTCGTCGGCATCAGCATCGCCTTTGCCGCGGGCGAAGCCGTGTATATTCCGCTCGGCCACAGCCCCACCGCCGCGCCCGAACAGCTGGATTTGCATGATGTATTAGGCCGTCTGAAACCGTATCTTGAAAGCGGAAAGCTGAAAAAAACCGGCCAAAACCTCAAATACGACCAACACATTTTCGCCAACTACGACATTGCCTTACGCGGCATTGCCGGCGACGCCATGCTCGCTTCCTACATCATCGAAAGCCACAAAGGCCACGGCCTCGACGAGTTGGCCGAACGCTGGCTGGGTTTACCCACCATTACCTACGAATCACTGTGCGGCAAAGGCGCAAAAGCCATTTCATTTGCCGATGTCGCCATTGAGCAAGCCGCCGAATACGCCTGCCAAGACGCCGATTTCGCCCTGCGCCTGGAGGGCCGTCTGAAAGCACAAATGGACGGCAAGCAGCTTGAAATGTACGAGCAAATGGAATTGCCCGTCGCCCAAGTGTTGTTTGAAATGGAACGCAACGGCGTGCACATCGACAAAGCCGAACTCGCCGCCCAAAGCCACGAACTCGGCGCGCGCATTTTAGAGCTGGAGCAGCAGGCCTACCAAGCAGCAGGCCAGCCCTTCAACCTCAACTCGCCCAAACAGTTGCAGGAAATCCTGTTCGACAAAATGGGCATCCCCACCAAAGGCCTGAAAAAAACCGCCTCCGGCGGCATTTCCACCAACGAAGCCGTACTAGAAAGCCTCGCCCCCGATTACCCGCTGCCGAAAATCATCTTGGAAAACCGCAGCTTGGCCAAACTCAAATCCACCTACACCGACAAACTGCCCGAGATGATTAACCCCGCCACCGGCCGCGTGCACACCAACTACGCCCAAGCCGTCGCCATCACCGGCCGCCTGGCGAGCAACAACCCCAACCTGCAAAACATCCCCATCCGCACCGCCGAAGGCCGCCGCGTGCGCCGCGCCTTTACCGCCCCCGCAGGCAAAACCATCGTTTCCGCCGACTACTCGCAAATCGAATTGCGCATCATGGCGCATTTGAGCGGCGACAAAACCCTGATTGACGCGTTCAACCACGGCGAAGACATCCACCGCCGCACCGCCGCCGAAGTCTTCGGCATCGCGCCCGAACAGGTCACATCCGACCAGCGCCGCTACGCCAAAACCATCAACTTCGGCCTAATCTACGGCATGGGCCAATACGGCCTGGCCAAATCGCTGGGCATCGACAACGTATCGGCCAAAAACTTCATCGACCGCTACTTCGCCCGCTACCCCGGCGTCGCCGAATACATGCAGCGCACCAAAGAACAGGCCGCCCATCAAGGCTACGTCGAAACCCTGTTCGGCCGCCGCCTGTATTTACCCGACATCCACGCCAAAAACGCCAATGCAAGAGCCGGCGCCGAACGCGCCGCCATCAACGCCCCCATGCAAGGCACCGCCTCCGATTTAATCAAACGCGCCATGGTCGCCGTATCCGACTGGTTAGCTTCAGAAACGTCATCCCCGCATGGTTTAGGCGGGGACGGCCTTGAAAGCAAACTGATTATGCAGGTGCATGACGAATTGGTGTTGGAAGTCGTTGATTCAGAATTGGATTTTGTACGCGGGAAATTGCCGGAGATTATGGCAAAAGTGGACGGCGGGATGTTGGCTGTACCGCTGGTAGCGGAAGTGGGGAACGGGGAGAATTGGGAAGAGGCGCATTGATTTCAGGCCGTCTGAAAATAGACGGGCAGCAATAATGTGTATGGTGGGCAAATCGTTGTCTGCCATTTCAGATAAA
>NZ_BCWL01000130.1 GCF_001592185.1 Bergeriella denitrificans NBRC 102155 | reverse complement strand
GCGTACTACTTGTACTGTCTGCGGCTTGCCGCCTTGTATCAGAATTGACTCTCCGACTATATAACAAAAGGCCGCAGCAGGGTAGCCCGGCGCATCAGCGTTTGGTTTTGTGGAAGGTAACGGGCTGCTCGGGCGCGCGGGTCAGTTGGCGGGGCAGCAGCGCGGACAGGATGCCGACGGCGGCGGTGTAGTAGCACACGGCGGTTTGTGCGTATCCGCCCAGCGCGGCTTCGCCCAAGATGCCCAGCAAAATCAGCGAGAGCATCGAGGCCGCGCAGGCCGCCGCGCCGCAGAGAAACAGGATATGGCGCAAGCGGCGGCGCAGCATTTTGTTGCATGCCAGCCGCGCCAAACCGCTGCCGATGAGCAGGCTGAAAAAGAATAATACGCCAAATACCCAAGCGGTTGCGGCATCGGCGGTATTTTCAGACGGCCAAACGCCGCCGGCAGGCGCGAGCCACAGGCCGGGGCGTTGCAGAAGGCCGAAGCTTACGGCCTCGTGCAGCAGCAAGGCCAACGGCAGGGCGAGCAGCATCACGGCAAGGGTAAAGGCGCGGTAGGGGTGCGCTTCGAGGGTGTTCATAGTGTATGGATAGGGCGCGGCAACAGCTGAAATAGCCGTCTGAAAAAATGCGGTTAAATCTTGCAGGCGCCGCCGACGCAGTTGTCGTCTTCGTTTTCCGCATCCACGCCGCCTTCAACGGCAACGCCGTCGAAATCTTCCAGCAAGGCGTCCAAATTGTCTAAATCGAAATCTTGTTCGGTCATGGTGTGCTCCAAATCAGTAGGGTATATAGTCGGAAAAATTACGCTCCGGCTATCGTCGTTTCACGAACATTATGGGGGCAAGCGCCGGGAAAGCAAGCGGGCGGCGCGGCATACCCAAGCGGCGCGCTTCGGCCTATAATGTGCGTTTCAGGCGCATGATGTCTGCGCGTACAGAAAGGTTACATAATGAGCGTAAGCAAACAAGACGTATTAGACGCATTCCATTTCCGCACCGCCTGCCGCTATTACGACGGCAGCCGCAAGGTCAGCCGCGAAGATATGGATTATATTCTGGAACTCGGCCGCCTGTCGCCCAGCTCGGTCGGCTCCGAGCCGTGGCAGTTTGTGGTGGTGCAGGACAAGGCCCTGCGCGAAGCCATCAAGCCCGTGGGCTGGGGCGTGGCGGGGCAGCTCGACGACTGCAGCCATCTGGTGGTGATTCTGGCGAAGAAAAACGCCCGCTACGACAGTGATTTTATGCGCGAGGTGCTGCTGCGCCGAGGCTTGTCGGGCGAGAAGCTGGAAGCCGGTTTGGCCGTGTATAAAAAATTCCAGGTCGAAGATATGAAGCAGGCGGAAAACGCGCAAACGCTGTTTGACTGGGCGGCCAAGCAAACCTATATCGCGCTGGGCAATATGATGACCGGCGCGGCCTTAATCGGCATCGATTCCTGCCCCATCGAGGGTTTTGAATACGAAGCGGTCAACCGCATTCTGGCCGAAGCGGGCTTGTTCGACCCCGCAGAGTGGGGTGTGGCGACCATGGTGACGTTCGGCTACCGCAGTAAAGACATCAGCCGCAAGGCGCGCAAGCCCGTGGAAGAAGTGGTGCGCTGGGTGGAGTAAGCGCGTCGTTGCGCTGCAAGCATAAAAGCCGTCTGAAAACGCAGAAATACCGTTTTTCAGACGGCTTTTCGCTATTTCGCCTTTTCACACGGCCTGTGCCGCGTTATGATGAAAGCCCTGATTGGCCCGAAGCGCGGCCGGCATGATGGCGGAATGCCGATGCAAGCCGGGCAGCCAGGCCGTCTGAAAAACACACGCATACACACCACACACACGGGAAGGACACCCCATGAATATTCTGCGCGCCCTGCTGATTATCCTCGGCTGCCTGGCCGTGGGCGAAGCGGCTGTATTGCTGACCGGCCTGAAGCTGCCCGGCAGCATTGTCGGCATGGGCGTATTGTTTGCCGCATTGCAGGCCGGCTGGGTCAAGCTCGAGTGGATACGCCAGCTGGCCGACGCGCTGATGGCCAACCTGACCCTGTTTCTCGTGCCGCCCTGCGTGGCCATTATCAGCTATCTGGATTTGATTGCCCGCGACTGGTTTTCGATTTTAACGGCCACGGTGCTGAGTACGGTATGCGTGCTGCTGGTGACGGGTAAAGTGCATGAATGGGTAAGGGGGCTGAAATGACGGCGGATCTTTTGCAGATGCCCAGCCTGCTGCTGTTTCTGACGTTGGCGGTGTATGCGCTGGCGGTGTTGATACGCGGCAGAACGGGGCATATTTTGTGCAACCCCGTATTAATCAGTACCGTTGTGCTGATTGCTTATTTAAAGTTGTTCAACATCGATTATGCAGTGTATCAGGATGCGGCGCAGTATATCGAATTTTGGCTGAAACCTGCGGTGGTGGTGCTGGCCGTGCCGTTGTATCAGAACTGGCAGAAAATCCGCAGCCAGTGGATGCCGATTTTATTGTCGCAGCTGGCGGGCAGCGTGACCGGCATTGTGACGGGTATGTATTTTGCCAAGTGGCTGGGGGCGGAGCGCGAAGTGGTGCTGTCGCTGGCATCGAAATCGGTGACCAATCCCGTAGCCATCGAAATTACCGAGTCCATAGGCGGTATTCCGCCGATTACCGCCGCGACGGTGATTATCGCCGGCTTGGTCGGGCAGCTGGCCGGTTATAAAATGCTGAAGTCGGGTACGGTCACCATGCCGTCTTCCATTGGCATGTCGCTGGGTACGGCGTCGCACGCGATGGGCATTGCCGTGTCGTTCGAGCGCAGCCGCCGCATGGCCGCTTATGCCAGCCTGGGGCTGGTGTTGAACGGCGTGCTTACGGCGGTATTGATGCCGCTGCTGCTGCCGGTTTTGGGGATTTGAAACGGGCAGTCCGCCGAACCGTTTATTTTGAGCGGGTGGGCATTTTCAATTAGTTACATAAAAATTCGTTTTAGCTACGCAGAAACTTCGTTTTCAGACGGCATGGTGTGTTGATGCCGTCTGAAAAACCAACCTAAAAGGAGATAGGGATATGGCAGTCAATTTGACCGCAAAAACCGCCGACGAGCTGTTGCCCGTTGACGGCGTGCAAGTGTATGTCGGCCAAGCCGGGGTGAAAAAAGAGAACCACGACGATGTGACGCTGATGGTATTGGGCGGCAGCAATACGGTGGGCGCGGTGTTTACGCAAAACCGCTTCTGCGCCGCGCCGGTGTATATCGCCAAGTCGCATTTGTTTGACGAAGACGGCGTGCGGGCTTTGGTGGTCAATACCGGCAATGCCAATGCGGGCACAGGCGCGCAGGGGCGGGCGGACGCGGTGGAGATTTGCGCGGCGGTGGCGCGGCAGGTCGGCTGCAAAACCACGCAGGTGCTGCCGTTTTCCACCGGCGTGATTTTGGAGCCGCTGCCTGCGGACAAAATCATCGCGGCGTTGCCGAAAGTGCGTCCTGCCGACTGGAGCGAGGCCGCGCGTGCAATTATGACCACGGATACCGTGCCCAAAGCCGCCAGCCGCGAAGGCAAAGTCGGCGAAAACCATACCGTCCGCGCGACGGGCATTGCCAAGGGCAGCGGTATGATTTGCCCGAATATGGCGACCATGCTTGGCTTTATCGTGTGTGATGCCCGGGTGTCGCAGCCGGTGTTGCAGCTGATGACCCAGGAAATCGCCGATATGTCGTTCAACTCGATTACGGTGGACGGCGATACCAGCACCAACGACAGCTTTGTCATCATCGCAACGGGCAAGTGCGGCCAGAGTGAAATCGACAATATCGCCGACCCGCGTTACGAACAGCTCAAAACCCTGCTCGGCAGCCTGGCGCTGGAATTGGCGCAGGCCATCGTGCGCGACGGCGAAGGGGCGACCAAGTTCATCACCATCCGCGTCGAAAATGCCGCCGACCGCGATGAAGCCCGCCAAGTGGCTTATGCGGTGGCGCATTCGCCTTTGGTGAAAACCGCTTTCTTCGCCAGCGACCCCAATCTCGGCCGTCTGCTGGCCGCCATCGGTTATGCGGGTGTTGAAGATTTGGATACGGACAAGCTGAAGATGTGGTTGGACGATGTATTGGTGGCCGAATTGGGCGGCCGCGCCGCCGGCTATACGGAAGAGCAGGGCCAGGCGGTGATGAACCGGGACGAAATCACCGTGCGCATCGATTTGGGTCGCGGCCGCGGGCAGGCCACGGTGTACACCTGCGATCTGTCGCACGAGTATGTGTCGATTAACGCGGATTACCGCAGCTGACGGCAGCCTGCCGTTTGAAAAGCCGTTTGAAAATGTGTTTTTCAGACGGCTTTATTCATATAAAATACAGGGATGTGCGGTGAAGGGCGGGGGTTTTGTAAAAAAACTTGAGTATTTCAGCGACGTCATTAGCTACGCAAGTCCGCTGCGCGGGAATGACGGTGCTGTGGATTCCGGTTTTTGCTAAAACTTCATGCCGTCTGAAATTCCGTGCCTGTTGTGCCGCCGCATTGCGTATTACGCCCTCATCATTTTTTCCAACCGCCTGTTTTCCGACTGATGACCATGGCCTCGAAATCTTTTGCGACCCGTATCGCGCACAAGCTCAAGCAGACGCAGCGGCTGTCGCGCAAAACCGTTGCTTTCCTTTTTCTGCTGACCGGCTCGGCGCTGGTGGCGCTGGTGGCGCTGCTGTTTGCCGAAATGGCCGAATACGCCCTGATGCTGAATGCCAAATGGGTGCAGAAGTTTCCGTGGTTTGCCTGGGTGGCGCTGCCGCTCGGGCTGCCGCTGATTGTCTGGCTGACGCGCAAATACGCGCCTTATACTTCGGGCAGCGGTATTCCGCAGGTGCTGGCTTCGCTGTCGCTGCCTTACGGCGCGCAGAAAACCCGCCTGATTGCGCTGGGGCAGACGCTGCTGAAAATCCCGCTGACCTTTCTCGGTATGCTGGCGGGCGCGTCCATCGGGCGGGAAGGGCCGTCGGTGCAGGTCGGCGCGGCGGTGATGACGGCTTGGGGCGCATGGTGCAAAAAGCACAATCTGGCTTTCAAAGGGATGCAGGAAAACGATTTGATGGCGGCAGGCGCGGCAGGCGGTTTGGCGGCGGCGTTTAACGCGCCTTTGGCGGGCGTGGTGTTTGCCATCGAGGAATTGGGGCGCGGTGTGATGCTGCGCTGGGAACGGCAGATTCTGCTGGGCGTATTGGCGGCCGGTTTCATCCAGGTGGCGATACAGGGTAACAACCCGCATTTTTCGGGTTTCCACGGCCAGGCTTTGGACAATATGCTGGTGTGGGTGCTGGTGGCCGGGCTGGTGTGCGGCGTGAGCGGCGGCCTGTTTGCGCGTATGCTCTACAAAGGCGCGGCGGCTTATGCGCCGGAGCGCTGCCGAGGCTGGATACGGCGGCATCCCATCTTGCTGGCGGCCTTAATCGGCGTGGTGCTGGCCGCGCTGGGCACGCTGTATCAGGGGCAGACCTTCGGTACGGGCTATGACGAGGCCTCGGGCGCGTTGCGGCGGATGTATGAAGCGCCGCCCGGGGTGGCGGTAGCCAAGTGGATTGCGACCATTTTGTCTTATTGGGCGGGCATTCCCGGCGGGATTTTCACGCCCGCGCTGACCATAGGCGCGATGGTGGGCGAGCATATCGCGTCTTTCGCGCAGCTGGAAACGGGCGTGAACGTGTTGGTGTTAATCTGCATGGCGGCGTTTTTGGCAGCGGCCACCCAGTCGCCGATTACCGCCAGCGTGGTGATGATGGAGATGACGGGCGGGCAGAATCTGCTGTTTTGGATGCTCGTGGCGTCGATTTTCGCATCGCAGGTATCACGCCAGTTTTCACCGCGCCCGTTTTACCACGCCGCCGGTATGCGCTTCCGCCAGCGCGTGCAGGAAGAATATTCGGCAGAGCGCAAGGTCGATTGAAGCCTGCCGTATTTTCAGACGGCCTGAGACCTTGCAAAATATTTAAAACGCCTTAGCCGTCATTCCCGCGCCCTATGGCATTCATAGCTGACGGGCGCAGTATTACATGGCACAATATAGTCGTTTCACTTTAGTTTGATACAGCGTTGCTGCGCCTTACTGTACTGTCTGCGGCTTGCTGCCTTGTCTCAAACTATAGTCATTTAAAATAAGAATGGTA
>NZ_BCWL01000129.1 GCF_001592185.1 Bergeriella denitrificans NBRC 102155 | reverse complement strand
AGCCGGGCAAGCCAACGCCGTAGCAGAAATTATATAAACGGAGAAGCAGTATGAAGACCATAGGCATTATCGGCGGCATGAGCCCGGAAAGTACGGTTTTGTATTACCAAACCATCAATCGGGAGGTAAATGCGCGTCTGGGCGGCAACCGCAGCGCCGATATGGTGATGCACAGTGTGGATTTTGAAACCATCGCCGCCATGCAGCGTGCGGGTGATTGGGCGGGCGCTGGCGCGGTATTGGCTCAGAGTGCCGCCAAATTGCAAAGTATCGGCGCGCAGGCTTTGGTGTTGGCCACCAATACCATGCACAAAGTTGCCGCCGATATTGAAGCGGCCGTCGATATTCCGCTGCTTCATGTGGTGGATGCCACTGCGGATGCCGTGAAGCGTCAGGGCTTGGCAAAAGTCGGCCTGCTGGGTACGGCATTTACCATGAGCGACGGGTTTTATACGCAGCGCATGGAAGAGCAGGGTGTGGATGTGCTGGTGCCGTCTGAAAAAGCGCAAAGCGAAATCCACCGCATTATTTTTGAAGAACTCTGCCGCAACCGTATCGAGCCTTCGTCGCGTGACTATTATTACCGCGTGATTGAAGACTTGAAAGCGGCCGGCGCGGAGGGCGTGATTCTCGGCTGTACCGAAATCGGGCTGCTTGTGGACGCGGAAAACAGCCCGCTGCCCGTATTCGACAGCGCACAAATCCATGCACAGGCTGCCGTTGAGTTTGTTTTGTCTTAGGAATTTTATGACCTCCTACTGCCAATTCGTCGCCGCGCTGCCCGACGATACCGATAACCCCAACAGGCACTACCACGACCATGTGTACGGTTTCCCCGTACACGATGACAACGAATTATTCGAACGGCTGGTGTTGGAAATCAATCAGGCGGGCTTGAGTTGGACGATTATTTTGAAGAAACAGGCGGCGTTTCAGACGGCCTTTAAGGGCTTCGACATTGCCGCCGTTGCCGCGTTTGATGATGAAGACCGTGCGCGTTTGCTGGCGGATGCGGGTATTGTGCGCAACCGTTTGAAAATCAATGCGGCGATTTATAACGCGCAGCAGATTTTGGCTATTCAACAAGAATACGGTTCGTTTAAAAACTGGCTCGACAGCCACCACCCGCAAGACAAAGCCGCGTGGGTGAAGCTGTTTAAAAAACAGTTTAAATTTGTCGGCGGCGAGATTGTCGGGGAATTTCTGATGAGCACCGGCTATCTCGACGGCGCGCATGATGCGGATTGCCCGGTGCGGGCGCGGATTGCAGAGGCCGTCTGAAAAAGTAGGGTATGGCCGCTGTTCGTGTGAAAAACAAAATAATGATGAAAATCAGTATGATATACCGTGAATGCTTTGTGCCATTCTGATTTGATAAGACGGTATTTTTTAGAATAACAATAGCCATAGATATTTTTAGAATAACAATAGCCATAGATATTTTTAGAATAACAATAGTCATAAAAGAGGAGCTGTAAATGAAAAAATGGCTGGTCATTTTCCTGGCGGGTATCGCGGTTGCAGGGTGTTCGGCAAGGGCTGTGGTGGTCAACAAAAAGGTGGACTACGACCAGAGAACGGAAGCGCGGGTGCGGGTTTATCTGCCCAACGGCAACAGGACGACTTTTGTGTTGAACGACACGCAATGCGGAGACGTTAAAGCCAAACCGGGCAAAGTGAGTAAAAATCCGTTTTCCCGACAAAATATGCACAACGGATTGCCTAAGCGCACCCTGAAAAACATCAGCGTCGGTATGCCCGCAACAGAGCGCAGCTTGCGGACGGCCGACCGTTCCAGCTATTTTGAAACGGATGTCTTTAGAGAGCAGGTTGTGACCGCAGGCAAACCTGCAGTAGTCAAGGGCAGCAGCCTGTTTGCCGGCGAAAGCGCGACGGTTTCGTGCAATATAGCCGGAGAATTTACGCCGAAAGCCGGTAAGGATTACGAAATCGATTACCGCGTCGTCGGCGGATACTGCCGTCTGTTTATTTATGAATTAAAGGCGGCGGATAAACCGCAGAATCAGGCGGTTCGTGCCGAGCAGGGCAAGGAAGTTTCTTATCGGAAATGCCATGCCTGATAACGCGCCCGAGTACACAGCCGGACGGAAAATGCCATGAAACTCGCCATTTTTCTGAAAGCAGCGGTTTTTATCATCGGTATGTCGGCCTTTCTTCAGGTCTATTCGGTGCAGGCGGTGTTGCCGGTATTGATGGCGGATTTGCGGGCGACGGAAGTGCAGGCGGGATTGGCGGTCGGCGCCACGGTGTTGGGCGTGGCCTTGATGTCGCCGTTTATGGGCATGCTTTCGGATGCCTTCGGCCGCAAAATTTTTATTGTCGCGTCGCTGCTTTATCTGTCGCTGCCGACGGCGCTGCTGGCTTTTTCGGCCGACATCCACCAAATGATTGCGCTGCGTTTTCTGCAGGGCTTGGCGGTGCCGGGCATTACGGTGGTGCTGATTGCCTATATCGGTGAGGAATTTGAAGCAGGGCAAGTGGCGCGGCTGATGGCGGTGTATGTGTCGGGAACGGTGCTGGGCGGTTTTCTCGGCCGCTTCCTGCTCGGCTATTTGAGCGAATGGGCGGGCTGGCGCGGCGCGTTTGCGGTGATGGCGGCGTTGAGTTTGGCGTGTGCGCTGTTTGTGTGGACGCAGCTGCCGAAATCGCGGCGTTTTACCGCCAAGCCCGATTTTCAGACGGCCTTTGCCACGCTGAAATCACATCTGCACAACCGCTATGTGGTGTCGGCGTCGCTTTTGGGCATGTGCGTATTGTGTTCGCTGGTCGGCTGCTTTACCTACATCAACCTGCATTTGGCCGATGCGCCTTACCGTATGGGCAGCAGTGAGTTGGCCGATATTTTTGCGGTGTACCTGATCGGCATGGTGATTACCCCGCTGTCGGCGCGGCTGATGGCGCGTTTCGGCAGCGTGAAAACCATAGTCTTGGCAGTGTGTCTGTCGATGGCGGGCGTGCTGATGACCCTGTTTGCGCCGATAGCGGCGATTATTGCCGGGCTGGTGTTGGTGTCGTCGGGCGTGTTTGTCACCCAAGCGGCAACGATTAATTACATTTCCGCCCACGTCAAACAAGGCCGATCGCTCGCTTCGGGTTTGTATTACATGGCTTATTACAGCGGCGGCACGCTCGGTGCGTGGCTGTGCGGGCTGGCTTATGCGGGTGCGGCGTGGCCGGGCGTGGCGGCGGTTTTGCTGGCCGTGCAGGCGCTGGCCTTGCTGGTGGTGCTGAAAAAGATGAAAACGGTGTAAAATGGCATGAATATTGCTTGCCAGTAACATTTTGAAGATTACCGAACGGGACGCGTTTTCAGACGGCCCGACTCAATGCAAAAGGAAAAACAATGAAATTACACGACTTGTTTAACCCCGACGAGTTTGCGAAGCGCCATATTTCTTTCGGCGACGAAGCGGCTCTGCTCAAAGCCCTGGGCGAGAAAAGCATGGCGGGTTTTATCTCGAAAACCGTGCCGAAAAGCATTCGTATGCCCGGTGAACTCGACCTGCCCAAAGCGGTAAACGAAGCGGAATCTCTGGCGAAGCTGAAAAGCATGGCCGCCCAAAATCTGGTTGCCAAGTCCTACATCGGCTTGGGCTATTACCCGACCCGCATGCCGAACGTGATTTTGCGTAACGTGCTGGAAAATCCGGGCTGGTACACCGCCTACACCCCGTATCAGGCCGAAATCGCGCAAGGCCGCTTGGAAGCGCTGCTGAACTTCCAACAGATGACCATCGACCTGACCGGCCTGCAGGTGGCCGGCGCATCGCTGCTGGACGAAGCCACCGCCGCCGCCGAAGCCATGGCGATGGCCAAGCGCGTCGGCAAAGTGAAATCCGACAAATTCTTTGTGGACGAGCGCGTTTTGCCGCAAACTTTGGACGTAATGAAAACCCGCGCCAAATACTTCGGCTTCGAGCTGGTGGTCGGCGATGTGAAGAAAGCCCCCAAAGGTGAATACTTCGGCGCGCTGCTGCAATATGTGGGTAAAGACGGCGATGTTATCGACCTCAAACCGCGCATCAGCAAGCTGAAAGAAAAAGGCACGATTGTGGCCGTAGCCGCCGACATCATGAGCCTGGTGCTGCTGAAATCGCCGGGCGAAATCGGCGCCGACATCGCTTTGGGCAGCACGCAGCGCTTCGGTATTCCGATGGCGTTCGGCGGCCCGCACGCGGCTTACTTCGCGTTTAAAGACGAATTCAAACGCTCCGCCCCCGGCCGCATCATCGGCGTATCCAAAGACGCATCCGGCAAGCCTGCGCTGCGTATGGCGCTCTCTACCCGCGAGCAGCACATCCGCCGCGAAAAAGCCACGTCCAACATCTGTACCGCCCAAGCCCTGCTGGCCAACCTGGCCGGTATGTACGCCGTTTACCACGGCCCGCAAGGCCTGAAAACCATCGCCGAGCGCATCCATGTGTTGGCATCCGCATTCGGT
The DNA here is from genome assembly GCF_001592185.1 of Bergeriella denitrificans NBRC 102155. Lineage (GTDB taxonomy): Bacteria > Pseudomonadota > Gammaproteobacteria > Burkholderiales > Neisseriaceae > Neisseria > Neisseria denitrificans. Next base: position 1,838 of record NZ_BCWL01000129.1, on the reverse strand, counting down.
AATCTGGTGGAAAAAGCCGGCCTGGAATTGGTGCACGACACCTTCTTCGATACCGTCGCCGTTGATTTGAAAGACAAAGCGCGCGCCGACCAAGTGTTCGAGCTGGCCGCATCCTGGGGCTACAACCTGCGCCGCGTCAACGACACCGTATTGGCTGTGGCCTTCCACGAAGAATCCGAGCGCGGCGAGCTGTCGGTGCTGTACGCATTCTTTACCGGCCAATCCAGCGTGCTGCTGGAAGCCGATGTCGACAGCCGTCTGAAAAAGACCCTGTTGCGTAAAGACGCGATTCTGACGCACGAAGTGTTCAACCGCTACCACACCGAACACGAAATGCTGCGCTACCTGAAAAAGCTGGAAGACCGCGATTTGGCGATGAACCGCAGCATGATTTCGCTCGGCTCCTGCACCATGAAGCTGAACGCCACCAGCGAAATGCTGCCGATTACCTGGCCCGAATTCAGCAACATCCACCCGTTTGCCCCGCGCAACCAAGTCCGCGGCTATCTCGACCTGCTGGCCGGCCTGGAGCAGCAGCTCAAAGCCATCACCGGTTTCGACGCCATCTGTATGCAGCCGAACTCCGGCGCGCAAGGCGAATACACCGGCCTGCTGTCCATCCGCCGCTATCATGAAGCCAACGGCGAAGCCGGCCGCGACGTGTGCCTGATTCCGCAATCGGCGCACGGCACCAACCCCGCCACCGCTGCCATGCTGGGCATGAAAGTCGTGGTTGTGAAAACCGACGAATTCGGCAACGTTGATGTTGCCGATTTGAAAGCCAAAGCCGAGCAGCACAAAGACACGCTGGGCGCGCTGATGATTACCTATCCGTCCACCCACGGCGTGTACGAAGAAGGCATCCGCGACATCTGCCAAATCGTTCACGACAACGGCGGTCAAGTATATATGGATGGCGCCAACATGAATGCCCAAATCGGCATCATGCAGCCGGCCGAAGTCGGTGCCGACGTATTGCACATGAACCTGCACAAAACCTTCTGCATCCCGCACGGTGGCGGCGGCCCCGGCATGGGTCCCATCGGCCTTAAAGCCCACCTCGCCCCGTTTGCCCCGAGCCACAGCGTTTCCCCGGTGGACGGCATCAGCCCCGAAATGAGCGCTGTGTCCGCCGCACCATTCGGCTCCGCAGGCATCCTGCCGATTACCTGGATGTACATCACCATGATGGGCAAACAAGGTATGCAGCAGGCCACCGAATGGGCTCTGCTCAACGCCAACTACGTTGCCAAAGCCCTGAGCCAGGATTACCCGATTCTCTACACCGGCAAAAACGGCCGCGTGGCGCACGAATGCATCGTCGATCTGCGTCCGCTCAAAGCCGAGAGCGGCATCACCGAAACCGACATCGCCAAACGCCTGATGGACTACGGCTTCCACGCCCCGACCGTGTCCTTCCCCGTGGCCGGCACGCTGATGATCGAGCCGACCGAATCGGAAAGCAAAGCCGAGCTCGACCGCTTTATCGCCGCGCTGAAAGCCATCCGCAAGGAAGTGAAGAACGTGCAGGACGGCGTATGGCCGAAAGACGACAACCCGCTGGTAAACGCCCCGCACACCGCCGACGACCTCACCAAAGAGTGGACGCATCCTTACAGCCGCGAAGAAGCCGTTTTCCCGCTGCCGTATGTGCGCGAACACAAATTCTGGCCGAGCGTCAAACGCGTGGACGACGTATATGGCGACCGCAACCTGATCTGCACCTGCCCGCCGGTATCGGACTATGAAGACTGAAGCCGCGTAAGCAGTTGATAGCAAAAGCCGTCTGAAATATTCAGACGGCTTTTTTTGTATAGTCGAATAAAATAAGAATGGGA
>NZ_BCWL01000128.1 GCF_001592185.1 Bergeriella denitrificans NBRC 102155 | reverse complement strand
CTAGTGCAATGAATGCGGGCACTCAGGCCGTCTGAATATCCGCGCGTTTTCGGGTTACGGGCGTAAAGCCACATATTTGCCGCGAAATTCGGCAGCCAATATGCCGTCTGAAAAAATCTGCGTTTCCAGCTCAATTTTGCCTTTGCCGTGCCGGGCCAGCATCGACCGCATCTGCACCCAGGCCGCTGCTTCGGGGCTGCGTGTGATAACGGTCAGGCTGCCGCGCGCCGGCTTGAGATAGCGCGTTTCGCCCTGCTGAATCACGATATTGCCCTCGGCTTCGGACAGCCCGGTAAACACCGCCGCCCAGCCGCAAGCCGTAGCCGCAAGCGCGATGCTGCCGCCGAATACGGTCTGCTTGTGATTGCGGTTTAACTCATGGGGCAGGTGCAATACCGTCTGCTCCGCATCGGCTTGTGCCACCACCACACCCAGCGCCGCCGTAGCGGGAATATGCCGGTGCAGAAAATCCTGAAGCTGCTCTTTCGTCATCGCTTTGATCCGTAAAACTGCGGGCGTTCCGCTGTATAAAGTCTCTATCATACGGCAAAACCGCCGCGATGCGGACTTTTTCAGACGGCCTCCCCCTTGCCTGAAACACCGTCCTGATTTACACTATTGCAATGTTATACTATATCAAACGGAGTACGGTATGAAATTATGGAAAGCAGGGCTGGCAGCCTTATGTTTCAGCAGCGCAGCTTATGCCGCGCCGATGCCGGTGGTGGCCAGCTTCAGCATTTTGGGCGATGTCGCCAAACAAATCGGCGGCAGCCGCGTCAGCGTACACAATCTAGTCGGCGCCGACCAGGATTCCCATGCTTACCACATCACCAGCGGCGACATCAAAAAAATCCGCGCCGCCAAATTGGTGCTGCTCAACGGCTTGGGTTTGGAAGCCGCCGATGTGCAACGCGCGGTTAAGCAGAGCAAAATTCCCTATGCCGAAGCGGGCAAAGGCATACAGACTTTGAAAACGGAACACGGCCACGACGGGCATGATCATCATCACGACCATGACCACGATCACAGCCACGACCACGGCGATACCGATCCGCACGTTTGGACCGATCCGCTGCTGATGGTGACTTACGCGCAAAATGTCGGCGACGCGCTGATACAGGCTGACCCGGCAGGCAAAGACTATTACCGCCGCCGCCTCGCCGCCTACCAAGAGCAACTGAAAAAGCTGCACCGCAACACGCAGGCGGCTTTTGATGCCGTGCCCGAATCCAAGCGCAAAGTGCTGACCGGCCACGATGCTTTTGCCTATATGGCCAAACGCTACCGCATCCGCTTTATCGCCCCGCAGGGTGTCAGCAGCGCCGCCGAGCCTTCCGCCAAGCAGGTGGCCGCCATTATCCGCCAGATTAAACGCGACAACATCAAAGCCGTTTTCGCGGAAAACATCAAAGATGCACGCATGGTTGAGCGCATCGCCAAAGAAACCGGCGCGCGCGTCAGCGGCAGGCTCTACTCCGACGCCTTGGGCAAAGCGCCGACCGACAGCTACATCGGCATGTACACCTATAATGTCCGTATGCTTGCCAATGCCATGAAATAAACACCCGATACGATGCTTCCCGTCTGCTTCGGGTTTCATCAAGCAGCTGTAACACGCAGCCCCCCCGCAGGCCGTCTGAATATTCAGACGGCCTGTTGCTGTTTATCCCCCCACATCTGCGGTATAATCGGCTGTTTGCACCTCCAACCCGTGCCGCCCGCGGCACCCGCCTACCGATTTCATTCCATGAGCGCAAAATCCTCCAAATCTCCAGCCAAAACCAAGCAGCCCGCCAAACACAGCGCAGCCCGCAAGCAGACCGCGTCGCAGCAGTCGGCCAAACTTTCCGAGCATCTGAAAGCCGCCAAAGCCCTGCAGAAAAACGAAGAAAAAAAAGCCCGCCCGGAACACGTTGCCAATCTGATTAACGATACCCTGTGGCTTTTCGGGCTGGTGGTGACCGTTTACCTGGCCATCGCCCTGCTGAGCTTCGATATGGCTGACCCCGCCTGGTCGCGCAGCATGCCCGATGTCGGCCAAACCGCCAACTTCGGCGGCCTGTTCGGCGCTTACCTTTCCGACATCGGCTATTATCTGTTCGGCCTGTCGTTTTGGTGGTGGATTATCGCCTCCTGCGTGTTTCTGTATAAAAACTTCCGCCTGTTTCAAAAACAGGAAAACCACAAACCCTACAACCACGGCATCGCCGCGCTGGCGCTGCTGCTGCTGCTGGTTTGCAGCCCCATTCTCGAGCATTTCGCATTCGGTGCCGGGCTGGCCGACGCCCTGCCCGTGGGCGCGGGCGGCCTGGTCGGCAACTTCGCCGGCGCGGGCTTGGTGCGCCTGCTGGGGCAATCCGGCAGCCTGCTGATACTGTTTGTGATCCTGCTCTTGGCCGTGTCTCTGCTCGCGCAGGTATCATGGCTGGAAGTTTTGGCCAAAACCGGCCGCAGCATTGAGCGCACCTTCAGCCGCCTGTGGGGCAAAATCCGCCGCCGCGCGCCTGAAGCCGCCGCCCTGCCCGACGTGAAAAACACGCGCCGCATGATGAAGGAAGCGCAAACCATCACCGCCACGCCCGCGCCGCGCCTGGAAGGCAGCAGCAGCAACCGCAAATCCGGCACGCTGGCTGTTGCCCCGCCGCCGAAAATCCAGCCTGCCTTATTCGACCTGCCCGATGAGCCGCAGGCCGCCGGCGAATACCACAAACCCTCCCTCTCCCTGCTCGCGCTGCCGCCCGAAACCACCGTCAGCGTCGATCCGGCCGAGCTGGAGCGCACCGCCGCGCGTATCGAAGCCAAGCTGGCCGAATACAATATCGGCGTAGAAGTCGTGTCCGCCACCACCGGCCCGACCATTACCCGCTTTGAAATCGAGCCGGCGCAAGGCGTCAAAGGCAGCCGGATTGTCGGCCTGTCCAAAGATTTGGCGCGCACATTGTCCGTACCCTCCGTGCGCGTCGTCGAAACCATTACCGGCAAAAACACCATGGGCATCGAGCTACCCAACGAAAAACGCCAAAACGTTTTACTGCGCGAAATCCTTGCCGCGCCCGTCTTTACCGATGCCAAATCCAAGCTCACCGTCGCCCTCGGCAAAGACATCACCGGCGCACCCGTTATCGGCGATTTGACCCAGATGCCGCACCTGCTGGTGGCCGGTCAGACCAAATCCGGCAAATCCGTCGGCATCAACGCCATGATTTTGTCCATTCTCTATAAAGCCACGCCCGACGAAGTGCGCTTTATCATGATCGATCCCAAAATGATCGAGCTGACGCCCTACAACGACATCCCCCACCTGCTCTGCCCCGTCGTAACCGACATGAGCGCCGCAGGCCGTGCCTTAAACTGGTGCGTGGCCGAAATGGAAAAACGCTACCGCCTGCTCAGCCACGTCGGCGTGCGTAATCTCGAAGGCTTCAACGACAAAATCGCCGCCGCCAAAGCCGACGGCAAGCCGCTGTACAACCCATTCAGCCTCACCCCCGACAACCCCGAGCCGCTGGAGAAGCTGCCCTATATTGTTGTGGTGATTGACGAATTTGCCGACCTGATTATGACCGAGCGCAAATCCGTCGAGCAGCAGGTTACCCGCCTGGCGCAAAAAGCCCGCGCCGCCGGCATCCACATGATTATCGCCACCCAAAAACCGACCGCCGACGTTTTCACTGGCCTGATTAAAGCCAACGTCCCCACCCGCATGGCCTTTACCGTTGCCGGCAAAATCGACAGCCGCGTCATTCTCGACCAAGGCGGCGCGGACGAGCTGCTGGCTATGGGCGACGCTCTCTTCCTGCAACCCGGCGATGCCGAGCCCAACCGCCTGCAAAGCCCGTTTACCAGCGACAGCGAAGTCCACGCCATCGCCGCCCACATCAAAGAGCAAGCCCCGCCCGACTACATCGAAGGCCTGCTCAGCGGCGAGGCCGCATTGGAAACCAACAACATCGTCAACCCCAATGCCGACAGCGACGAACTGTTCGACCAAGCCGCAGCCTTTATTTTAGAGAGCAAAAAAACCTCCATCTCCGCCCTGCAGCGCCAGCTCAAAATCGGCTACAACCGCGCCGCCAACCTGATGGACGCCCTCGAAAACGCCGGCATCGTCAGCCCCGCCGACCACAACGGCAGCCGCCGCATCCTCGCCCGCAGCGACAGCGTGTAATGTCGCGCCGGTAACAAAAAAGCCGTCTGAAAAATACTTTTCAGACGGCTTTTTTGTTTTCTACCACCCATCAATCTTCACTACTTTTCAGCAACACCAACAACGCCTGCTTTTTCAAAGGCGGCAGTTGGCGGAAATAGTTCAACAGCAACATTTCCTCATCCGAAATCTGCCCCGTTTCCGAATCCGCCCGCCCGTAGCGCAGCCAATCCGCGCTGGTATTCAGCCATTTTGCCAAGGTATCGATTTTGTCCGGCGTCGGAATCGAACGCCCGACCAACCAATAATGAAACGCCTGCGTACTGACCGGCTGGTTCGGATGGCGCAGGTTGAAACGGTTGGCAAGATTTGCATTTGAAAGCGACGACAAACCCGCCAGCTTGAGCGCAGTCTGCAGGCGCAGGCTGAAATCAGTCTTTTCTTGTTCGGTATGCATACACCGATTATGTCGAATCTCCTGTTTTACTTTAGCAACAAAAAAGTTTGTAAATAAAATCTTTTAGTTGATAAAAACAAGTAAATGGTTAATAATAAATCATGCACCACAGGTGCATCAGCCCATTGCAAACCCATTACAAAGCAAAGGAAATCAAATGTCTTTACAAAAAGTTAGCGCACTGACCGTCATCGCTCTCAGCCTTGCCGCCTGCAGCAGCGGCAGCGGCTCACGCAGCCCCTTAAGCATCAACAGCAACCCTACCGTACAAAACACCCAAGCACAGAAAGCTGCTGCTGAAAAAGCTGCTGCTGAAAAAGCTGCCGCTGAGAAAGCTGCTGCTGAGAAAGCTGCTGCTGAGAAAGCTGCTGCTGAGAAAGCTGCTGCTGAGAAAGCTGCCGCTGAAAAAGCCGCTGCTGAAAAAGCCGAAGCCGAACGTCTGGCTGCAATTGAAACCAACCGTGCGGACTTGGAACAAAAAGCAGTTGCTGCCGGCTTAAATCCCAAACAAGCAGCCGCTTATGCCGAAGCCAATAAAGAAGCTACCGAAGAAGCTGCAAAACTTGCATTAGACAATTTGCTCAAAGCCGAGCAAGAACGTATTGCAGCTGAGAAAGCCGAAGCCGAACGTCTGGCTACAATTGAAGCCAACCGTGCGGACTTGGAACAAAAAGCAGTTGCTGCCGGCTTAAATCCCGAACAAGCAGCCGCTTATGCCGAAGCCAATAAAGAAGCTACTGAAGAAGCCGCCCAACTTGCATTAGACGGTTTGCTCAAAGCCGAGCAAGAACGTATTGCAGCTGAGAAAGCCGAAGCCGAACGTCTGGCTGCAATTGAGGCAAATCGTGCGGACTTGGAACAAAAAGCCATTCAAGCAGGCTTAAGTGCAGAACAAGCCCAAGAGTATGCCGAAGCCAATAAAGAAGCTGATGAAGCTACCGCTGATAAAGCATTAAACGATATCATTGCTGCAAATGCAGCGGCAGCCCTTCAAGCGGAAATCGACCATGCAAAAGGCATTCCGACAGCAAATTACGAAGTCGGTAAAATTACCGCAGAAAGCCGAATGAGCTCTTCATCAATTATAAATGCACTCACCAATGAATCCCGCATTCACAGCGTTATCTATAATCTGCCCTATTCCATTGTGGTGGGTGACTACTCCGGCTATATTTCTTATAACAACCAAACAGGCCATATTTTTACCGACAACCGAACATCCTCTATTGACATTACCGGTCTGAAAACCGCCGTGGATGCCATTCCGACAATCGGTTCTGCCACTTATACAGGCAAAGCCTTTAACGGCACATATCAGGATATTTACGACTGGGATACCCGCGAAAGCTCGACATTAATCAAAGAAGGTACATTGTCTTATACCGTCAACTTTGCCGACCGTACCGGCTCCGGCTCAATTACGGGTTTAGGCGATGAGATTGTGCTGAATAAAGGCGAAATTTCAGGTACAGGCATTTCTTCAAGCGCCCGACAAAGCTACCGAACCGGTAGTTACCTGCTCGATTTCTACGGAAAAGCAGCAGAAGAAGTAGCCGGTAAAGTATTGTTCAACGGAAAAGATACTGTCGGCTTCGGCGGTACACGCGGCGACATCAAATAAGCCTTTCCTTCTGTAAATAAAGCCGTCTGAAACGGTATTCCGTTTCAGACGGCTTTTCCGTTATTTGACATACACCAACCGTAAATCAGGCACGCTTACCCGAAATTTTTTAGTGTCAAATAACTGATAAAAAACA
>NZ_BCWL01000127.1 GCF_001592185.1 Bergeriella denitrificans NBRC 102155 | reverse complement strand
GGGTGTTTAAACGGTTTTCAGACGGCCTGCCGCCGCGCCAAGCCTCAGCCGCGCGGTTTGCCCCAGCCTTTGTGCGGCACGATGCTGCTGCGCGAAATCAGCAGCAACACGCCCAAGAGCATCATGCCCAGCGCAAACAGCGGCGAGTAGGCTACCCAGTAAGCATGGCGCAGATACACCGCCGCGCCGATATACACCAGCAGCGGGCCGGATACGATGGATTGCTTGTTGATGCCGTCCACCACCAATACGGCGATGCCGGCCACCGCAATACCCGCCGCCACCAGCGTGGCCGTGGCAGGCAGAATGCCGGTGGATTTCAGCAGCCAAACCGCGCCGAAAATAATCAGAAACAGGGGCAGGGCAAGAGAAGCAGGGGGCATAATCGCTCCTAATTCGGAATGTTCGAGCCGCCGATTATAGGGGAATTTTCAGACCGCATTTGTGGGCAAAAAGCAATCTTGCGTGTGTTTGTGCAAAGGCGCGCTTGCGGGCGGCGGCGAAGGGGCTTATAGTGCCGCAGCAGAATTTCAATTTGCCGGCTATATGCTGCACTTTTGCCCGCATCGACACGGAGTATCCCCGATGAAACCGCTGAACCGCCGCCGTTTTCTGAGCGTTTCCGCCCTGGCCGCCGCAGCCGCTTTGCCGCTGTGGTTCGGGCGGGCGGCGTCGCGCGACGAAACAGCGGCAGCGGCAGACGATGCGTTTGTCGGTTGGGAGGGCATCGCCTTAGGCTCGGGCGCATCGTTACGCCTTTACCATGAAGACCGCGAATTTGCCCAAGCCCTGATTAGGCAGGCGCTGGCGGAAACCGCGCGTTTGGAAAAAATCTTCAGCCTCTACCGCGACGACAGCGAAATCAGCCGCCTCAACCGCGCAGGGCATTTGGCGCAGCCGAGCACCGATTTGCTGGCAGTATTGAGCCGCGCGCGCGACATCTACCGGCTGACCGACGGCGCGTTTGACCCGAGCATCCAGCCTTTGTGGCAAACCTATGCCGCTTATTTCAGACGGCATCCCGAAGCCGACAGCCCGCCGCCGCAGGCCGACATCCGAAAAGCCCTGCGGCTGGTCGGGTTTGACAAAGTGGCGTTCGACAGCGCGGGCGTGCGCTTTGCCGAGCCGGGCATGGGACTGTCGCTCAACGGCATCGCGCAGGGCTATATCACCGACAAAATCGCTGCGCTGCTGCAGAAAAACGGCATCCGCCGCGCGCTGGTGGATATGGGCGAAATCCGTGGTCTGGATATGGACAAGGCGCATAGCTGGCAGGTGGGCATTAAAAATCCGCAGGACGAAACCGCCGTTTTGTTAAGCGTGCCGCTGCAAAACGAAGGCTTTGCTACCTCGGGCGGCTACGGCACGGTGTTCAACGCGCGGGGCACGTTTACCCATCTGTTCGACCCGCGCACGGGCGGCGCACAGCCGCGCTACCGCAGCATCAGCGTGATGGCGCCCAGCGCGGCGGCGGCGGACGCGCTGGCCACGGCTTTTGCCATTATGAGCCGCGAAGCCATCCTCCGTGCCGCCGCTGCGGAAAACGCGCGGGTTTGGTTGGTGGATGGGGATAATCGGATTGAGGTGTTGTGAGACGGAGTGGGAGGCTGCGGGTATCAAAATGTTTGATGTTTCGATTTGGCATGCTTTTTCAAATTTAGGCACAGTCTGAGATTTTTGCAAAAAAACTTAGACACTCAGCGACGTCATTCCCGCGTAGGCGGGAATCCACTTTAAAAATCAAACAACATATTGTTTTAAATAAGTTACCGTACTTTACGGGTGGATTCCCGCCTGCGCGGGAATGACGGCAATAAAGGTTGCTGCAATAAAGGTTTCTGTTTTTTAGAAATTTCACGATAGTGAACAACGCAAGGCAGAGTCTGCATTCAGCCGTCTGAAAAAATAGATTTGAATTTGCCCCCGCAAGCCGTCTGAAAAACGCCGCATTTATCCCGTTTCGTCGGGAAACGTCGGTTTTCAGACGGCTTTTGCCGTATATTTGCCGTATAATGTCGGGTTTTCTTATTTTCAATCCGTATCGCCCTTATGAACATATTGCCCCGTTTGGCCGCGCTGCTGCTCGGCTCTTTGGTTTTACCTGCCGCCGCTTTGGATTTTCGCGGCATTCCCCAAGGGGAAATCGCCGTTTATGTGCAGGAGCTGGAGAGCGGGCGGGTGGTGGTGGCGCACCGTGAAAACGCGTCGGTCAACCCCGCTTCGGCCATGAAGCTGGTGACGGCGTTTGCCGCTTTGCGCGCGCTGGGGGAAAACTACCGCTGGCCGACCGATTGGGGCATGGTGGGCGAAGTGAAAGACGGTACGCTGGAAGGCGATCTGTATTGGGTCGGCAGCGGCAACCCTGTTTTGCAGCAGGAAGATATTGCTGCGGTGCAGGCGCGTTTGCGTGATATGGGCATCCGCAATATCCGCGGGCATTTGGTGTTTGACCGCAGCCTGTGGGGCAAGGTGGGCAACAGCCCGGATTTTGCCGCCGATGCGGCTGAAAGTTATATGGTTGCGCCCGATCCGAATATGCTGGCGTATAAAGTGGTGTGGCTGAAGCCCGAGCGCGACGGGCGCGGCGGCGTGCAGATCAGCACCAAGCCCGCGCTGCCCGCCGTAACCGTGGACAACCGCCTCGGCCTGAATACCTTGGCGCAGGAATGCCGCGCTTTGGGCAAGCATATGAAAGCGGTTTATACCGGCGGCGTGTTGCGCGTGTCCGGCAGTCTGCCCGAAAGCTGCCTGGGGCAGGAAATGTTTGTGAACATGCTGGAAGCGGACGATTTCGCCTACCGCAGTTTCGCCAATGCCTGGCGGCTTTCGGGTGGCGGACTTTCAGACGGCCTGAAAACGGGGCGCATCCCGCAGGAAGCCCGCCTGCTGGTGCGCCAATACTCGCCGCCGCTGAAAGAAATGCTCACGGAGATGAACAAGCATTCCAGCAACCTGATTGCGCGCTCGGTCTATTTGAAGCTGGGCGGCAGCGGCGACGCGCCCGATGTGGGTTTTGCCAATTTGTGGCGCTGGTCGGGCGGCGGTTTGTCGGCGGATTTGCCGTCTGAAATGCTGCCGTATGACAACCTGCCGCAAGCGGGCGAGCAGGCGGCCAGTGCGCTGCCCGTATCGGCGGCATCCGAGTCGCAGCAGGGTGTGCAGCCACCGACCGCACCCGCCGCGCAAGCGGCGAAACCGCTTTATCTGCAAGGCAGCGGCGGCAGCGATGCCGCAGCCACTTTGGTGCGATCGGAAGCCGCCGTGCGGCACGAGTTGGCGGCGGCGGGCATAGACACGCGGCATCTGGTGCTGGAAAACGGCTCGGGCCTGTCGCGCAAAGAGCGCGTCACCGCCAAAATGCTGGCGCAGGTGTTGGAAAAAGCCTATTTCAGCCCCTTCGGCAACGCCTTTATCCAAACGCTGCCGGTCGCGGGTGTGGACGGCACGCTCAAAAGCCGTCTGAAAAACGCCGGCAGCGCCCTGCGCCTGAAAACCGGCACGCTGGGCAACGTGCGCGCGCTGGCGGGTTATTGGCTGGGCAGCAAGCCCATGATTGTGGTGGTGGTGATTAACAGCCCGAAAGCGGGGGCGTATTTGGACGATATGGACGCGCTGGTGTCGCAAATTGCTGCGGAAAATCCTTGAGCATTCAAAGGGGATAAAAAAAGCCGTCTGAAAAATGCCGCATTCAAAATATGCGTATTTTCAGACGGCTTTTTCGTGCCGCATCCTGCGGGCAGCCTTGCCGCATTCTTGTTTTGCCCGACTATATGTTATAATTCGCGATTAAACCAATTTATTTTTCAGGAAAAAACATGAGCTTGAAATGCGGCATCGTCGGCCTGCCCAACGTCGGCAAATCCACCTTGTTCAACGCGCTGACCCAATCGGGCATCGAAGCGGCCAACTATCCGTTTTGCACCATCGAGCCGAACGTCGGCATCGTCGAAGTACCCGACCCGCGCATGGCGGAGCTGGCGAAAATCGTCAACCCGCAGAAAATGCAACCCGCGATTGTCGAATTCGTCGACATCGCAGGCTTGGTGGCCGGCGCGAGCAAAGGCGAAGGCTTGGGCAACCAGTTTCTCGCCAACATCCGCGAAACCGATGCGATTGTCAACGTGGTGCGCTGCTTTGACGACGACAACATCGTCCACGTAGCCGGCAAAGTCGATCCGATTGCCGACATCGAAACCATCGGCACCGAGCTGGCGCTGGCGGATTTGGCTTCTGTAGAAAAAGCCATCGTGCGCGAAGAAAAACGCGCCCGCTCCGGTGACAAAGACGCGCAGAAGCTGGTCGATTTGTGCAAAAAACTGCTGCCGCACCTGGACGAAGGCAAACCCGTGCGCTCGTTCGGCCTCGACGCCGAAGAGCTGGCCATGCTGCGCCCGCTGTTCCTGCTCACCGCCAAACCCGCCATGTATGTGGGCAACGTGGCCGAAGACGGTTTTGAAAACAACCCGCACCTCGACCGCCTGGAAGAGCTGGCCGCCAAAGAAAACGCGCCCGTGGTCGCCGTATGCGCCGCCATGGAAAGCGAAATCGCCGAATTGGACGACGACGAAAAAGCCGAATTCCTCGCCGAAATGGGCTTGGAAGAGCCGGGCTTAAACCGCCTGATCCGCGCCGGTTACGACCTGCTCGGCCTGCAAACCTACTTCACCGCCGGCGTCAAAGAAGTCCGTGCCTGGACCATCCACAAAGGCGACACCGCCCCGCAAGCCGCAGGCGTGATCCACACCGACTTCGAACGCGGCTTCATCCGCGCCCAAGTCATCGCCTATGAAGATTTCGTCGCGCTCGGCGGCGAAGCCAAAGCCAAAGAAGCCGGCAAAATGCGCGTGGAAGGCAAGGAATATGTGGTGAAAGACGGCGATGTGATGCATTTCTTGTTTAATGTGTGATGGATGAATTAATTTAGCTAGGAGGTAAAATGAAACCGAATAACTATCTTAAGAAAATGGACTTTGGCAATGAAGCTGCTGATGATGTCGATGATGAAGAATTAAAATCTTATTTTGTTGCTCAAGATACTTTTGATACCTTTCTAAAAGATAGCAAAAGATTACAAGTCATTAAAGCCAAAAAAGGAATGGGAAAATCTGCATTAATTAAATGGCTAGGCTTAGAAATTGTGGAGAAGTATGAGGATAGTCTTGTAATCAAGATCAGAGGAAGTGATTTATCTCGTGATAATTTTAAATTAACCTCTTCTCTCTCCGAACCAAATGAGTATATTCAGGATTGGATGATTAGGCTTTGTGCTATTGTTAACAGAGAATTAGCTAAGAGAATAGGCTTCGCTATTAATGATGATCAAATATCGCTAGTTGAATCAGCAGAATTTCAAGGGTTCAAAGAACGTCATTTGATAAGCTGTTTGCTAAGCAGGTTTAAAAATATATTGGGCAAGTATCAGCCTGAAACTACTCAAACGATCAACCAGCACGAAGTATTGAAAAGAATAAACTCCTTAAATTACTCAAAAATTTGGATTCTTATTGATGATTTAGATGCTACTTTTCAAAATACAAACAAAGAAAAGGTTAATATTGGCAGCTTTTTCTCTGCATGTCGCTATATGATTCAAGATATTAAAGGCATTAATTTTCGTGTAACTTTGAGAAGTGATGTTTGGCCTGTCATTCGCCGACATGATGAATCTATGGATAAAATTGAGCAATATGTATCAGAGATTTCTTGGAGCGAAGAAGACTTTAAGAGAATAATCTGCCAACGAATTCAGGCTGAATTTCCTACTGATACTAGGCCTTTAAATGAAGATGAATTACTAGAGAAAATTTTTCAACCAACTGTTTTTTGGAATGAAAAAAATGTTCCAACATACCAAGTCTTATATATTCTTGCCTATAATCGCCCACGTTGGGGAGTCCAACTCTGCAAATTAGCTCAAGAAGATGCTATCCGAAAAAGTATGTCTCATATCGCCAAATTAAATATTGATGCCCGCTGGGGAGAATATGGATTAAAGCGCATTGCAGATCTAGTAGTAGAACACAAGCATCAATGTATGCAAGTAGAAGATCTTGTAACCTCTTTTCGCGGCTTAGATAGAAGATTTCCTCAAACAGAACTTCTAGAGATTATTAGAAAAAGAATTCTAAATTCATTAATAGTACAAATCGATGGGCAAAAAGCAACAAAACCTGAAGAAATTGCTGATTTCTTATATAGGATTGGGTTTATTGTAGCCCGTACCGAAGAAGATGGATATGGCTACCATCATTACAACTACTCCGATTTACCCGACTTATTCTCAGGTCATAGAAAAAATGGTTTCAACCTTATATGGGAGATACATCCGTGTTATAGGGAAGCCTTAAATATCAAAAAATTAAATGCAGAACAACGTAATGCAAAAAACCTTTATAAATAATTT
>NZ_BCWL01000126.1 GCF_001592185.1 Bergeriella denitrificans NBRC 102155 | reverse complement strand
AAAACTAATTAACCCTGATTGAAAAAGCCGTCTGAAAATTTAATTTTCAGACGGCTTTTTCATCCCGTTCGCCAACCTGTCAATCCTGCAACTGCCCGTCCGCCTCTTCCAAGCCGACAAAGGCAAAACGATGACCGTCATACTGCAAAATCGACGGGCGGTTTTCCTGCCAGTCGCCCAATACAATCCGCTGCCAGCCGTTTTCATGATGGATATGCTGCCGGTGCGTATGCCCGTGTATCAGCAGCGGCACATGATAGCGGCGGACGATTGCTTCGGTAAACTTCTGATTCACGTCCATAATCTGCGCCATTTTCTGCTGCTGCTCCTGCTTGCTGACCGCGCGGATGCGGTGCGCCACGGACAAACGCCAGGAGAGCGGCAGCAGCAAAAAGCATTTCTGCAGCCATTTCATCTGCACTTTGCGGCGGAACGCCTGATAGCGGACATCATCAGTGCACAAAGTATCGCCATGGCACAATAATATCCGCTCCGCGCCCGCCTGCATGACATGATATTCGGGCAGCAGCACCATGCCGGTTTCCGCGGCAAAGCGCGGCCCGATTAAGAAATCGCGGTTGCCGTGGATAAAATAACACGCCACGCCCTGCTTTTTCAGACGGCCTACCGCCTGCTTGACGGTATCAATCAACTCAGATTGCTCGTCGTCGCCAATCCAAAAATCAAACAAATCCCCCAAAATATACACCGCCTGCGCTCCCTGCGCGCGCCCGTCCATAAAGCGCACGAATAAATCGGTCAGACCCGGGCGGCTGTCGCTCAGGTGCAGATCGGCAATGAAATAAATCGGCTTCATGATGATTTCCTGTGTGGCTTTTGCACTTTGCGGCGGAGACACTTATTGTAATACAAAGACGGCCGTTTTCAGACGGCCATTCCGTCTAAAACTAAAATACGGCGCTACCCTGCCCGCTTCCGGCTTGCGGAACGATCAATCCGCGTATCGGCTATAACTTGCCGAACGCGCCTCACCTAAAACCAAACAGGCATAAAAAAATCCCTGCAACGCATTGCAGGGATTTTTCGGAATGTGGCACGCCCACGGGGAATCGAACCCCGGTTACCGCCGTGAAAGGGCGATGTCCTAACCGCTAGACGATGGGCGCGGAATTTTCTGTCTGGCGCACCCGGAGCGATTCGAACGCCCGACCCTCTGGTTCGTAGCCAGATACTCTATCCAACTGAGCTACGGGTGCGCTGTAAGAAAGATTGAATTATAGGTTGTGCAGAAAATACTGTCAAGCCTGATGCTGGAAAAATTTCCAAAAAAGTGTAGAATGCGCGTTTGCTTGTTGAATTTAAAGGAAAAGAAATGGCAGAAGATTCGCACCTGCAGCCGCTGGCAGCCGCCTTTGCCCGCTTCGGCCTGCCGGTGGCGGTATTGGATTTGGAATCCACCGGCGGCCATTTCCATCAAGGCCGGATAACCGAAATCGCCGTATTGCGCTTTGAAAACGGGCAGGTCAGCCGCCATGAATGGCTGGTCAACCCGCAGCAGCCCATTCCCGCCTTTATCCGGGAGCTGACCGGCATCAGCGACGATATGGTGGCCGATGCGCCGCCGTTTGCCCGCATCGCGCCCGAGCTGCTGCCGCTGCTGCGCGGCGCGTTGGTGGTGGCGCACAACAGCCGCTTCGACTATACCTTTCTGCGCCACGAATTTCAGCGTGCGGGGCTGGAATTTGCTGCGCCCGCATTGTGTACCGTGCAGCTGTCGCGCCGCCTTTATCCCCAGTTTCACAAGCATAATCTCGACAGCATCATCGAGCGCTGCGGCATTCCCACCGGCACGCGCCACCGCGCCATGGCCGATGTGGAAGCCTTGTGCGGCTTTTTGATGCACAGTCTGCAGGAAAAAGGCGCGGAAGCATGGGAAAACCAATGCCGCGCCCTGATGAACCCGAAAATGCTGCCCGCCCGCCTGCCCGAGCCTTTGGCGCAACAACTCTACGCCCTGCCCGACAGCTGGGGCGTGCTGGTCTGGCTGGATGCGGCCGGACAAGCCCGCGCGGTCGAAGCCTGCGAACGCGCCTATTCGGAAGCCGCCGCGCTGCTGCACGCGAAAAAAGTGCCGTATTACGCGCAATCGGCCGCCGCCGTCCGCTTCCTGCCCGCGCTGGGCGGCCTGCACGCCTTATGGCTCAAAGCGCAGGCCATGCAGGAATACCGCATTTTGCCGTCTGAAAACCAACGCACATTCTGCACCGTGCAATTTGTACCCGAAGAACACGGCGCGTTACAGGCCAGAATTGTGCCGCTTACCAACGGCAGCCACGCCCGCCGCCCCTGCGGTTTGTTCCTGCACAAGCAGGCCGCCAAACGCGCCCTGGCGGAATGGGCGCAGACGCACAGTCTCTGCCCCGATACCTTGAACATTCTGCCTACCAACCATGCCAAAGGCGTGCCCTGCCCCGTGCAGGCCGTCGGCCGCTGCGACGGCGCATGCCGGAGCGCAGAAGGCATCGAGCGGCAAAACCAAACCATACGCCGCTTTGCCGAGCGTCTGCCCGTTGCCGACTGGGGACGCGCCACCGAGCTGGAGATAACCGAAACCGACCCGCTTTCCGGCCAAAGCATTACCCTGCGCTGCGCCGGCGGTGCCTTAGCGCTGCCCGACGGCCGCTGGTATTTCGACGAATTGCTGCCGAAAATCCTGAAAGCCAAGCTCAAACAGGGGCGCGAAGCCGTGCGGGTGATTGACTGATTAAACGGCATTTTTCAGACGGCCGAACAATCCTAAAGCAGCTCAAAACCCGCCACCGCTCTGCTTCATTCCGTTTTACTTCAACTATAATATCGCGGCATATCGCAAAACCGTTTTCCATACGCGGCGGCACACCGCCCGAAAAACGCCCGTCCATGCACACTTTCCAACGCTTTTGCACCGCCGATACGGAGCATCACCATGTGGCAAACTTTCCAACAATGGCTATCCGCCATTCCCGTCAGCAGCGAGATTATCCAATCCGTGCTGATGATTATCAGCCTGCTTGCACTACGCAGCATCCTGCTGACCGCGCATTTCCGCAGCCACCCCGATTTGGAGCTGGAAAGCAAACGCCGCTCGCTGGTGGTCAGCCGCAACCTGACCCTGATTTTGATTTTGATGGGGCTGGCCATGATTTGGGCGGCGCAAATCCAATCGCTGGCGCTCTCCATGCTGGCCGTGGCTGCCGCCGTGGTCTTGGCCACCAAAGAGCTGATTATGTGTCTCTCCGGCAGCCTTCTGCGTGCCGTGACCAAGCAGTATTCCGTGGGCGACTACATCGAAATCAACGGCATGCGCGGGCGCGTGGTCGATATCAACCTGCTGAATACGCTGATGATGCAAATCGGTCCGAACGCGCTGGTCGGCCAGCTTTCCGGGCAGACGCTGTCGTTCCCCAACAGCCTGCTGCTGAGTTTTTCCGTGCGCCGCGACAACATCCTGGGGCCGTTTGTGATACACACGCTGGAAATCCCCGTGCCCGTGCATTTGGATTCCGATGCCATCATTCCCGATTTGAAGCGCACCATCGAGCCCATGTGCCAACCCTATATCGCCGACGTGACCCGCTATCTGGCCAACGTGCAGGAGGAAAAACTCTTCATCACCCCCGCCGCCCAGCCGCGCATCACACGCGTGCCGTTTGACGACAAAGTCTATAAAATCATCGTGCGCTTTGCCTCGCCCGTGGAAAAACGTCTGGAAATCCAGCAGGCCGTACTCGACGAATTCCTGCGCGTGCAATACCGCCTGCTGAACCCCGGCAAATAAATCTGCAAAGATTTCGGGCTTTTAATCGGCGCATTCCGCCCCATATTTTTCAGACGGCCTGCGGCAGGCCGTCTGAAAACAAACCATACGCACCGCCGCGCGGCAAACCCCGTTTCCGCACACACCACCACGGCGCCCCCAAGCCGCCGCCCCACCCACCGAAAGGATTTTCCATGACCGACAACATCCTGCTCAATCTCGGCGACGAGCCGCGTTTCGACGAAATCCGAACCGAACACATCAAACCCGCGCTGCAAACCGCCATAGCCGAAGCGCGCGGGCAGATTGCCGCCATCAAAGAAGAAGCCGACACCACTTGGCTCAACACGGTGGAACGCCTCACCGACATTACCGAACGCGTCGGCCGCATTTGGGGCGTGGTGGCGCATTTGAATTCAGTGGTCGATACGCCCGAACTGCGCACGGTGTACAACGAACTTATGCCCGAAGTCACCCTTTTCTTTACCGAAATCGGCCAAGACATCGAATTGTACGAACGTTACAAAGCCATCAAAGCCGCCCCCGGATTTGCCAAACTGTCGGACGCGCAGCAAACCAAACTCAACCACGACTTACGCGATTTCGTATTGAGCGGCGCGGAACTGCCGTCTGAACAACAAGCGGAACTGGCCGCGCTGCAAACCGAAGGCGCACAATTGTCCGCCCAATTCTCGCAAAACGTTTTGGACGCCACAGACGCATTCGCCCTCTATTTCGACACCGCCGAACCGCTGGCGGGCATTCCCGAAGACGCATTGGCGATGTTTGCCGCCGCTGCCGAAGCCGAAGGCAAAACAGGCTACAAAGTCGGCCTGCAAATGCCGCACTACATCGCCGTGATGACCTACGCCGACAACCGCAGCCTGCGCGAACAGATTTACCGCGCCTACGTCACCCGCGCCAGCGAATTAAGCAACGACGGCAAATTCGACAACACAGCCAACATCGACCGCACCCTGGAAATCGCGCTGCAAACCGCCAAACTCTTGGGCTTCAACAACTACGCCGAATTGTCGCTGGCCACCAAAATGGCCGACACCCCCGCGCAAGTATTGGCATTTTTGCGCGACTTGGCCGCCCGCGCCAAACCGTTTGCCGAAAAAGACCTGGCCGAAACCCGCGCCTTCGCCGCCGAAGCATTGGGCATCAGCGAGCCGCAATCGTGGGACTTGACCTACGCCGGCGAAAAACTGCGCGAAGCCAAATACGCCTTTTCCGAAACCGAAGTGAAAAAATACTTCCCCGTCAGCCGCGTGCTGGCCGGCCTGTTTGCCCAAGTCAACCGCTTATACGGCGTGAATTTCATCGAAAAAACCGTCCCGACCTGGCATCCCGACGTACGCTACTTCGAGCTGGAAAACGGCGGCGCGATTATCGGCGGCGTGTACATGGATCTGTATGCCCGCGAAGGCAAACGCGGCGGCGCATGGATGAACGACTACAAAGGCCGCCGCCGTTTTTCAGACGGCCCCAAAGCCGGCCAAATCCAAACCCCGACCGCCTATCTGGTGTGCAACTTCACCCCGCCCGTCGGCGGCAAAGAAGCGCGTTTGAGCCACGACGAAATCCTCACCCTCTTCCACGAAACCGGCCACGGCCTGCACCACCTGCTCACCCAAGTGGAAGAACTCGGCGTATCCGGCATCAACGGCGTAGAATGGGACGCAGTCGAGCTGCCGAGCCAGTTTATGGAAAACTTCGTATGGGAATACGAGGTACTCGCCGAAATGTCCAGCCACGAAGACAACGGCGCAGCCTTACCGCGCGAACTCTTCGACAAAATGCTGGCGGCGAAAAACTTCCAGCGCGGCATGTTCCTCGTGCGCCAAATGGAATTTGCCTTGTTCGACATGCTGATTCACAGCGAAAGCGACGCAGGCCGTCTGAAAAACTGGGCGCAAGTATTGGACAACGTGCGTCAAGAAGTCGCCGTGGTACAGCCTCCGGAATACAACCGCTTCGCCCAAAGCTTCGGCCACATCTTCGCCGGCGGCTACTCCGCAGGCTATTACAGCTACGCATGGGCGGAGGTGCTGAGTGCCGACGCTTACGCCGCCTTCGAAGAAAGCAGCGACATCCGCGCCACCGGCAAACAGTTCTGGCGCGAAATCTTAGCGGTAGGCGGCTCGCGCAGCGCGGCCGAATCGTTTAAAGCCTTCCGCGGCCGCGCCCCCGAAATCGACGCATTATTGCGCCACAGCGGCTTCGACCAAGCCGCCTGACGCGCCGCTTGAGAAAAAAGGCCGTCTGAAAAATGCCCATTTTTCAGACGGCCTTTTTGATGGCATGTGCAAACACCTGCCGTATTTCATAACGTAAACTCGGGATAAACGATTTGAGTCATGCTTAATATTTCAGCAACCTATCCCCCATCTTTAACGGGGGGGTTAGGGTGGGGGTTGATTTATAGGTCACTTTAGGCCGGCACCCCCCATCCTAACCTTCCCCCGCAGGAGCGGGGGAAGGGACAGGTTGCTGAATTTCAACGGATTTTATAGTCGGAAAACATAGAATGAAACAAGACGGCAAGCCGCAGGCCGTACAAATCGTACAGGTCAGCGGACTTGCTGCTCTAGCAGCTTAGCAGTAGGTCGGGCACTTTTGCCCGACAGATATTTGGGGAGGCTAATATAAAATAAGAATGGGA
>NZ_BCWL01000125.1 GCF_001592185.1 Bergeriella denitrificans NBRC 102155 | reverse complement strand
CCTTAATCCCCCGGGCTTACCACCCCTATTTTCAGACAGCTTATCCCGCCGCCAGATGCGCTTTCAGTTTGTCTTCATCCAAAAACCAATGGCAGATTTCCGTATCACCGTCCAGCAATACGGGCACGAGTTCGTCGTATTTTACTTCCAACGCCGCATCTTCATCGACATCAAGTACTTCTAGCTCGAAGCCGTATTCGGCCTGATAAGGCTGCAGCTGCTCGCGCATTTTGTGGCACAGGCTGCAATATTCCCGAAACATCAAGGTCAGCTTCATCAGTTTATCCTTTTATCATGATTTCAGTATGCGGCAGTATCTGCCTGCCCTGCGCCTGTTTTCAGACGACCTGATGCCCCAGCAGCAGCACCAGAAAGATCGGGATGACCGACAATACCGTAACCAGCAGCATCGCGCCCGAGGTTTCTTTGCCGAAGCCGTGCAGGCTGCCGAAGAGTGCGTACAGGCTGGCCATCGGCGTGGCGGCAAACAGCAGCCCGGCAAACAGCATTTCCTTGTCCGCGCCCGCCAGCCACAGGCACAGGCCGACCAGCAGCGGGCACATCACGAGCTTACCCGCGGCCACCAGCAGCATATCCGGCACATTGCCGCGTATGCTCAGGCCGTATAAATTGCCGCCGATCATAAACAGCGCCAGCGGCGTGGTTGCGGCAGCCAGCATGCTTGAAAGTTTTTCGGCAAACTGCGGCAGCGGCAGCCAGCCCAGGGCAAACACCATCGCCACAGGCATGGCGATGATAATCGGGTTGGTCAGCAGGTTTTTCACAATCTGCAGCAGCAAGGCGCGCGCATCGCTCTGCCCGCCCTTGCTCCAGTCTAAAAACGCAAACAGCAGCGGAAAAATCAGCAGGCTTTCGGTCAGCACGTTCATGGCAAAATACACCGCCGCCGTGGGGCCGACGGCCATCAGCAGCAAAGGATAGCCGACAAAGCCGGAATTGGACATGCCCACCGCCAGGCCGTTGAGCGAGGCCAGTGTCGGATGCAGCCCGCGCTTTCTGCTGACCAGCCAGCCGATAAAAAACGCGGCCACCGAAGCGGCGGAATAGCCGTAAAAATATTCCGGCTTGAATACTTCCGCCATCGGCCGCGTGGCAATCGCGCTGAACACCAGCATGGGCATGCCGATGCGTACCACAAATTTGCCCAGCCCGTTGAGCTGCTCTGCGGTAAAAAAGCGCCGCTGCATGGCGGCATAGCCGATAAAAATCAACAGGAATACCGGCGCGATAATATGGAAAATAGCCGTCATTGCCTTGTCCGATAGCGAATGTGCCACAGCGCACGGTTGCCCCGCGCAGATAAAAATATGGCCGGATAATACAGAACGAAAACAGCGGCAGCAAACCGCCCTGCCCGTATTGTATAGCGAAACCCGCGCGGCGGATATGCCGTTTCGTACCGTTTACCAACGTTAAGGCCGCGCCGCTACACGATAAACATCAGCAAAAAAGCCGTCTGAAAATCCACATTTTCAGACGGCTTTGTGCAACCCGTTTACGCTTTTTTCTTCAAAGCCGCATTCAAAATGCAGCCCAATACGAAGCCGGCGATGGCAGGCAGCGCCCAGCCCAAGCCGATGCTGTAACCCGGCAGCGCGTTGTTGATGCCGGCGGCAAATTCGTCGCTGAAGCCGAAAGCGGCTTTATAGGCGTCCAAAATGCCGACAATCAGCGTGGCAAACATGGTGCAGATATACACGATGCGGCTGCCGCCGAAGAATTTGTCCAAAAACGCCAGCAGGATAATCACCACCGTCAGCGGATAGAGCAGCATCAAGACCGGAATCGAGAAGCTGATGATGCCCGCCAGACCTTTGTTGGCCAAACCCATGGAGACCAAAGTGAAAATCACTACAAAGGCTTTATAGGAAATGCCCGGGCACAAGCGGTTGAAATACTCGGAGCAGGACGTAATCAGGCCGACTGCCGTGCTCAAACAGGCCAGGAAGACAATCACGCTCAGCAGGATATTGCCGCCGAGGCCGAAATACGCTTCTGCCGTTTTCGACAATACCGCCGCGCCGTTTTCCTGCATACCCAGGCCGCCCACGCTGGTCGCACCCATATAGCCGATCAGCAGATACACAATGGCCAGGCAGGATGCGGCCACCACGCCGGCAACGGTTGTGGTACGCAGCAGCTCGGCGCGGTTATCCACACCCATAGCACGCACCGCGTCAATCACGATGATGGCGAACACCAGCGATGCCAGCGCGTCCATCGTGCCGTAGCCTTCCAAAATACCTTTGGCCAGCGGCTGGGTGGCAAACTCGCCTTGCGCGGGCGTCAGTGCGCCCATCGGGTTCAGCGCGGCGTAGCCCACCAATACCGCGATGGTAATCAGCAGCGCGGGGGTCAGGATTTTACCGATGCGGTCCACCAGCTTGCCCGGAGAAAGCGACAGCCAAAAGGCCACGCCGAAGAAAAACACGCTGAAAAGCGCCAGGCCGAGCGTTTTGCTTTCTTCGCCGATAAAGGGGGCAACGCCGATTTCAAACGATACCGTCGCCGTACGCGGCGTGGCAAACAGCGGGCCGATGGAAAGATACAGCGCGGCAGCAAAGGCAATGCCGTACCACGGCGTTACGCGCGAAGCCAGCTGCTGCACGTCGCGCGAATTGGAATAGCCGATGGCAATCACACCCAAAAGCGGCAAACCCGCGCCGGTCAGCAAAAAGCCCAGCATCGCGGAAAACCAGTTTTCCCCGGCCTGCTGTCCCAAAAATGCGGGAAAAATCAAATTGCCCGCACCAAAAAACAATGCAAAAAGCATCAGGCCCACGGCCCACAAAGATGCCTTTTGATTTCCGGTTGATGAATTCATATCTCACCTGTTTTTCTTATAAAGTTACTCACGTTACATCTGCCGATATGCGCGGATAATGTAAACTTATGACAAGAATAGTCAAAAAAGCGGTAATCTTCAACTGATTTCTGCGATTTTCTGACACTCATCGCGCCTTGTGCAGAAAAGGCCGTCTGAAAAATCAAAAATATTGCGATAAAACAACTCTTTAAAAAAACGCCCTATGATGCGGCGAAGATGCGGCATCCGCAGCCGGCCGCCCGCATACAATAAAGCGGCCGGGCTGCTCCGCCCGGCCGCCTGCCCGCAGCCGCTTTATGCGCCTGCCAGCAAATCCAATGCTTCCTGATATTTTTCTACCGTTTTCGCCACCACATCGGCGGGGACGCGCGGCGCGGGCGCCTGCTTGTTCCAACCGCTCTGCTCCAGCCAGTCGCGCACAAACTGCTTGTCGAACGACGGCGGATTAGTGCCCACGCGGTATTGGTCGGCCGGCCAGAAGCGGCTCGAATCGGGAGTCAGCACTTCGTCCATCAGCGTCAGCGTGCCGTTTTCGTCCAAACCGAATTCAAACTTGGTGTCGCAGACGATGATGCCGCGCGAGCGGGCGTATTCCGCCGCTTCGGTGTAGAGGCGGATGGCTTTTTCCCGCACTTCTGCCGCCAATTCCTTGCCGATAATGGCTTCGCATTGCTCGAAGCTGATGTTTTCATCGTGATCGCCGACTTCGGCCTTGGTCGAAGGGGTGAAAATCACTTCCGGCAGCTGCTGCGCTTCCTGCATCCCCTCGGGCAGCTTGATGCCGCATACCGTACCGGTTTTCTGATAATCTTTCCAGCCGCTGCCCGCCAGATAGCCGCGCACGATGGCTTCAACCTTAACCGGCTCGAGCTTTTTGGCCACCACCGCCCGCTTCTCCAAAGCGGCGGCTTCTTCGCGCGGCAATACGTCATATACGCTGTCGCCCGTGAAATGGTTGGGCATGATATGCGCCAGTTTGTCGAACCAGAAATTGGAAATCTGCGTCAGAATCTCGCCTTTGCCCGGAATCGGGTCGTCCAAAATCACATCGAAGGCCGACAGGCGGTCGGATGCCACCATCAGCATCCGCTTGTCGTCCACCGCATATAAATCGCGTACTTTGCCTGAGTAAATTTTATTGAGGCTGATTGCAGACATATCAAATCTTTCGGTAAATCGGGAAAGCCCTTATTTTAGCCGAATTTACGCCCACGGTGGCAGATTGTTTACAACTGTTCGTTGGTTTGGGGCAAGGCAGTAATGTAACTACGCCGTATCAAACCAAAGTGAGCTGACGATACAAAAAGGCCGTCTGAAAACGGGCTTTTTCAGACGGCCTTTGCATTAAACCAATACCACTTCGTCGGCCAATTCATTGCGTTTTTCCCCTTGCACGGGAAATGCGGCGGCCAGGAGCGCGTCGCTCAGGCGCAAACCTTCCGCCAAGCCTTCGGTATAGCGTTGGTGGCGAAACGCCGCGCACATGGCTTTGCACACCTGCTGCCATTCCTGCGCGGATATTTTGCCGCTGATGCCTTTGTCGGCAATGATTTCAACTGCGCGGTCGGCGGCGGATACATAGATTAATACGCCGCTGCCGTCTGCCGTATTGCCCATCTCCAGCCGCTCAAACCATTGCAGGGCGCGGGTATGCGGGCTGATACCGGCCAAGATGTCGCCGCTGCGGTAGCACGCTTCCACCACAAAGCGGATTTGCCCGCCGTGATTTTGCTCGGAGCGGGCGACGGCTGCGCTCAGATGCTGCAAAGCCGCTTCGGGAAACCATTTTTCTACCCGGCAGCGCGGATGCAGCCAATGCCGCCACAGCCTTTTCCATTTATCCGTATTCATTACCAACCTCCCGATGCGCCGCCGCCGCCGAACCCGCCGCCGCCGCCGCGAAATCCGCCGCCGCTGCGCCAACCGCCGTGCGAACGCCCGCCCGAACCGCCTCTGTTACCGAAACCGCCGCCGTGGCCGAACCCGCCTCCGCCACCGGAAACAAACGCGCCGCTGCCCAAAATAAACGTGAGCAACGCGCCCACGGCGCCCGCTGCCAACGCCGCCCACCAAGCCCAGCCGAACCACCAAATCAGGCCGCCGACCAGGCCGCCGGCCGCCGCGCTGCCCCATGTTCTGCCGAACCATGCTTTCAGCAAGCCGCCCGCAAATACCGGTACCATCAGCAGCAGCCCCCAAATATCGGCAGCCCCGCCGCCATCGTCCGCCGCATATTCCGCAGCGGGCAAACCCTCTCCGGCAATCAGTTTTTCAACTTGCGCCACCGCCGCGCCTATGCCTTCATCTATCCGCCCCTGCTGCAGATACGGCCGCAA
Source organism: Bergeriella denitrificans NBRC 102155 (assembly GCF_001592185.1). Lineage (GTDB taxonomy): Bacteria > Pseudomonadota > Gammaproteobacteria > Burkholderiales > Neisseriaceae > Neisseria > Neisseria denitrificans. Next base: position 1,253 of record NZ_BCWL01000125.1, on the reverse strand, counting down.
CACGTCTTCCAAAATCCGCTTGGCGTACACATCGGGAATCGCACCTTCCAAACCGCGCCCGACCGCCAGATAGGTTTTACGCTCGTCGCGCACCAGCAGCAGCAACACGCCGTCGTCCACGCCGCTGCGGCCGAGCTGCCATGCGTCCATCACGCGCAGGGCATAATCAAACGGCGTTTCCGGCGCCACGGCGGGTACGGTCAATACCGCAATCTGGCTGCCCGTTTCCTGTGCATAGCGGCGCAGATGCGTATCCAACTCCGCGCGCGCGGCGGCGCTCATCATCTGCGCGTTATCCATAACCGGCGCGGTCAGCGGCGGCACGGCAGTCAATCCGGCCGCGGCCAGCCAAGCCGCCGCCAGCAGCATCAGGGCGGCGGCGGTGATTTTTTGAACGGCAGCCTGCATGATTTCGACCTTTCATCCAAATTTCAGACGGCCTGTCTGTCGGAAAGGCCGTCTGAAAATAAGCATCTGAGCGCAGCAGTAAAACCGCGCGGCTTAAAATTCGACTTTGGGCGCGTCGGAAACGGCTTTTTCGTTTTCCACACTGAAATTGGCGCGCGGCTGCATGCCGAATATCTTGGCAGTCAGATTTTGCGGAAACTGGCGCAGCGTGGTGTTATATGTCTGCACCGCTTTGATATAGCCGTTGCGCGCCACGGCGATGCGGTTTTCCGTCCCCTCCAGCTGCGCCTGCAAATCGCGGAAATTCTGATCGGCTTTCAGCTGCGGATAATTTTCGGTAATCACCAGCAGGCGCGACAGGGCGCCGCTCAACTCGCCCTGCGCTTCCTGAAAGCGCTTCAGTTGGTCGGCATCGGCCGCTTCGCCAGCTGCAGGCAGCACGCTGCCCGCACGGCTGCGCGCCTCCACCACTTTGGTTAACACGTCTTCCTCATGCGCCGCATAACCTTTCACCGTATTCACCAAATTCGGAATCAAATCCGCGCGGCGCTGGTATTGGTTCAACACCTCCGCCCAAGCCGCATTGGCCGCTTCGTCCTGTGTTTGCATGGTATTGTAGCCGCAGCCGCTCAAACCCGTCAGCGACAGCGCCACCGCGCATACCGCCAGCCATTTTTTCATCATGGTTTTCTCCGTCAATCCAATCACTGTTTATCATTCCGCCTGCCGGGCGCAGGCCATAGGGCGCAAAGTATAGTCGAAGAACTGAAATTCTGCTACGGCGTTGGCGCGCCTTGTCGTACTATAGTCGAATAACATAGAATGGGACAAGGCAGCGAAGCCGT
>NZ_BCWL01000124.1 GCF_001592185.1 Bergeriella denitrificans NBRC 102155 | reverse complement strand
TTATTGTGAGACTTATGCTGCGTCAGGCTTCATGCGCGGCTGATTTTTGGCAGGCGCGGTAGTGGGCAATCAGGCCGTTGGTGGAGCTGTCGTGTTGCGGCGTGGCGGTAGAGGACAGCTCGGGCTCGATGGTTTTGGCGAGTATTTTGCCGTATTCCACGCCCCATTGGTCGAAGGGGTTGATGCCCCATATCGTGCCTTGTACGAAGATTTTATGCTCGTAGGCGGCCAGCAGCATGCCGAGGTTGAAGGGGTTGATTTCGTCCAGGAGCAGGCTGTTGCTGGGGCGGTTGCCGGGGAATTCTTTTTGCGGGGCGAGTATATCGCGTTCGGCTTCGGGTAAATCGGCCAGCTCGGCGCGGGCTTCTGCCAGAGTTTTGCCGCGCATCAGGGCTTCGGCTTGGGCGAAGGCGTTGGCGACGGTAAAGCGGTGCTGGAGGCCGATTTGGTGCGGCGTGGTCATGGGGACGATAAAGTCGCAGGGGACTAGGCGCGTACCTTGGTGCAGCAGCTGGAAGTAGGCGTGCTGGCAGTCGACGCCTTCTTCGCCGAACACGATGCCGCCGGTAGGGCAGGATACGGGGGCGCCGTCGGCGGTGCGGCTTTTGCCGCAGCTTTCCATATCGAGCTGGTTGAGCCAGCCGGGGAAGCGGCGCATATTGTGGCTATACGGCACGACGGTGTGGCCGTCGGCTTGGTGGAAGTTGTTGTACCAAACGTGCAGCAGCCCCATCAGTACGGGGATGTTGTGCCGGAAAGCGGTATGGAAGAAGTGTTCGTCCATGGCGTGCGCGCCTTGCAGCAGCTCGCGGAAGCGGGCGGCGCCGAGGGCGACCATCACGGGCAGGCCGATGGCCGACCAGACGGAATAGCGGCCGCCGACCCAGTCGAACATGGCGAATACTTTGTCGGGCTGTATGCCGAAATCCAGCGCGGCTTCGGTGTTGCTCGAGATGGCGCAGAAGTGGCGGCCGATGTCCTGCTCGGGCAGGCCGGCGGCGCGGTACCAGGCGCGGGCGGCTTCGGCGTTGAGTAGGGTTTCGGGCGTGCCGAACGATTTGCTGGCTACGCAAAACAAGGTGGTTTCAGGGTTGAGGGCGGCAAGGGTGCGGGCGATGCAGGCGTCGTCGGCATTGCTGACGAAGTGCACGCGGACGTGGCGGCAGTAGTCTTCAAGGGCTTGGATGCAGACCAAGGGGCCTAAATAAGAGCCGCCGATGCCGATGTGGACGAAATCGGTAATGGCTTGGCCGGTGCTGCCGGTGTGGGCGCCGCTGAGTATGCTTTCGGCAAAATCCAATGCGTGGTTCAACTCGCGGTGGACTTTGGGTACGATGTTTTCGCCGTCCACATAGACGGGGTCGGCCGATTCGGGCAGGCGCAGGGCGGTGTGCAATACGGCGCGCTGCTCGCTGCGGTTGATTTTGCCGCCTTGGCGCATGGCCGTCATCTGTTCGGGCAGGCCGGCGGCTTCGGCTAAGGCGCACAGCAGCGGCAGGGTGTCGTCGGTGATGCGGTTTTTGCTGTAATCAAACAGCAGGCCGTGCAGGGTTTCGTGCATTTTTTGGAAACGCTGCGGGTCGGCGGCAAACTGGTCGCGCAGGTGCAGATGCGCGGTGGCGGCCTGATGGGTTTCTAAGGCTTGCCAGGCTGCGGTAAAGTCGGTCATGCGTTTTCCTTTGATGTGATCTTTTGGTGTGGTATTTTTCAGACGGCCTTGCGGCGGATTTCCGGGCGGGCGGCCTGCGTGATAGATGCTTATCCGAATGGCTGCGGGCAGGGCGGCGCGTGCCGCCAATCATGGCGGAATCATACCGTATTGTCCGGCTGCGGAAAAGGCGCGGGCGGCGCAAAGGCAGATGTGGCAAGGGTTTGACTTGTTGTTTTATGCAAATTTGCTTGGCAGGATTTTGTGGATTTTTGCATTTTATTTCATGCATAAAGGCCGTCTGAAAAATGCTGTTTGGATTGAATAACAAGACGTATGGAGTTTGCTTGATTTTTATCAAATATTTATCGAAAGATAATGATATGACACCGATGTCATGCGTGCTATCCTTGTAACAATTTTTAAATATTTTTAAGGTGCGGGTCGTAAGATGGCTACAATTTATGACGTCGCCGCCCGCGCGGGCGTGTCGCCGAAAACCGTCAGCCGCGTGCTTAACGGCGATGCGCCGGTCAGTGAGCGCACCCGCGCCAAAGTGGAGCAGGCGATTGCGGCTTTGGGCTATATCCCGTCTTCGGCCGCGCGCGGGATGCGCTCGAACCGCTCGGGGCTGGTCGGCTTGATTACCGGCGCGATTTCGCGCACCGGCGAGCATTTCCGCGTGCACGGCCTGCCCGATATGTTTCTGATTAAAGGCGTGCAGCAGAAAATCCGCGAGGCGGGCAAAACGCTGATGATTGCCGATGCCGGCAGCCGGGGCGACGGCCTGGCGCCGCTGATACGCACGTTTATGGCGCATCGGGCGGAGGGTATTCTGTATGTGGCGGAATATCATCAGGAAGTGGTGTTGCCGGAGATACCGGAAGCCTGCCCGATGGTGCTGGTGAACTGTTTTGACGCGCAGGGCACGCCGTCGGTGCTGCCCGACGACGCGCAGGGGCAATATGATTTGGTGCGGCGGATTATCCGCAGCGGCCACCGGCGCATCGCGTATCTGACGCTGCAGCCGAATATCGAAGCGACCCGCCTGCGTACCGCCGGATACCGCCGCGCTTTGGCGGATGCGGGCATCGCGTTTGATGAAGATTTACTGCAAACCGGCTACCCCGACCACAGCAACGACAGCGCGGCTTTGCTGGCTGCGGTGGTGAAGCTGCTGGCCCTGCCTTACCCGCCGACGGTTATCTGCTGCGGCAACGATGAAATGGCGGTGCGGGTGTACGGCATTTTGCGTACGCGCGGCCTGCGTGTGCCCGAGCAGGTGGCGGTGGCGGGCTACGACAACCACAGCGCCATTGCCGAAACGCTGTTTCCGCCGCTGACCAGCACCGAGCTGCCTTATATGCAGATGGGCGCATTGGCGGCGGAAACCCTGTTCCGCTTAATCGACGGTGGGCAGGCCGACGATCCCGCGCAGCCCTGCCGCGTGGCGGGCGAAACCGTATGGCGGCAGTCGGTACCCGCTTTGAGCGGATAAACAATCGCCGGATAAATCAGCGTGAAACAAAGTAGTTAAGCGTATCGTGCTGATGTTATCCGACTACGGCAGGCCGTCTGAAAAACGCCGCCCTGCCGCGAATGTGTTTGACCTTTTACCCACAAACGACCCTTTTCAATCAGGAGCGCATTCCAAATGAGCATCTCTCCGCAGGTGGCGATGACCCTACGCCAGATTATGCTGATGAACTTCGGTTTCTTCGGCATCCAATACAGTTTCGGCTTGCAGCAGACGGCGATTAATCCGATTTTCAGCTTCTTAAACGCCGACCCCGGCCAGCTGCCGATTTTGAACATGGCCGGCCCGATTACCGGCCTGCTGGTGCAGCCGATTATCGGCGCGATGAGCGACCGCACCTGGATTCCCGGCTTGGGCCGCCGCCGCCCGTATTTCTTAATCGGTGCGATTGGTTGCAGCCTGTGTCTGTTTATCTATCCGCATGTAACCGCCCTGTGGGTGGCCGTGTTGCTGCTGTGGCTTTTGGATATTTCCAACAATACCGCCATGGAGCCGTTCCGCGCCTTTATCGCCGATAAAGTGCCGGAGCATCAGCAATCTACCGGCTTTTTGATGCAGTCGGTGTTTACCGGCTTGGGCATTACTTTGGCCAACGTGTCGCTGTATATCTTCCAGCAAATCGGCTGGCTGCAGCAGACTTCCGAAGCCGGCATTCCTTACTGGGTATTCGGTTCATTCTACATCGGCGCATTCTGCTCCATCGCTTCCGTATTGGTGACGGTATTCTCCACGCCGGAAAACGAGCCGACCGCCGAAGAAATGGCCGCGCTGAAAGCCAAAAAAGAGCATTCTGCCGTCAGCGAAATTTTCATTGCCATCAAAGAAATGCCGTTTGCCCTGTGGCAGCTGGCGCTGGTGTATCTTTTCCAATGGTATGCCCTGTTTATCTACTGGCAATACATTTCCCACTCCATCGTCGCTTCGGTATGGAACTCGACCGCCGCCGATAAAGCCGCCTACGAGCAGGCCGTAGCGTGGACGGGGCTGGTAAACGGCTTTTATAACGTCGTGACCTTTATCTCCGCGTTCGGCCTGATGGTGATGGCGAAAAAATATGCGGCCAAATATGTGCACGCCTTTGCCGTTGCCCTTGCGTCCGCCGCCTTGCTGTCCATTCCGCACATCAGCGACAAATACCTGATGTTTGTGCCCATGATCGGTTTCGGTATCGGCTGGGCGAGCATGATGGGTGTGCCGTTTATGATTGTGGTGAACGCCATTCCCAAAGAGCGTTACGGCGTGTATATGGGCATTGTGAACATGATGATTGTGATTCCGATGCTGATTCAAACCGTGACCTTCGGCGCGATTTACGATACCTTCCTGCATACCCCGGCCAACGCCATGACCTTCGGCGGCGTGTTCCTGGCAATTGCAGCGGTATTGACCCTGCTGATTAAAACCAGCAACAAAGCGCCCGCCGCGCCGCAGGCGTAAGCATCAAATTCGAAAGCCGTCCGTTGATACGGGCGGCTTTTTTCATGCCTATCGGCAGGATTTTCAGACGGCCTGATGTGGATAAATAGGCCGATATCGCGTAAAATAACGTGTTTCAAGATAAAGATGCCGCAGCTTTGCCGCGCTGACCTAATTGCTTAGGCCGTCTGAAAAACGGTCTTCTTTTTTCGGAAACTGAAATGAGCGAACAAACCAACCCGCAAGCCGAACCGCAGCTTGATGAAAACCAGATCATCGCCCTGCGCCGCGAAAAATTAAACGACATCCGCCAAGCGCGCATCGCGTTCCCCAACGATTTCCAGCGCGACAGCTTTGCCGGCGACCTGCATGAAAAATACGGCGCCCTGAGTAAAGAAGAGCTCGACCCGCAAGGCATTCCCGTAAAAATCGCCGGCCGCATGATGCTCAAGCGCGCCATGGGCAAGGCCAGCTTTGCCACCGTGCAGGACGTGAGCGGCCAAATCCAGCTCTACATCAACAATCAGGGCGTAGGCGAAGCGGCGCACGACGATTTCAAACATTGGGATATGGGCGACATCATCGGCGCATCCGGCACGCTGTTTAAAACCAACCACGGCGAGCTGACCGTGCGCGTCTCCGAAATCCGCCTGCTCTCCAAAGCCCTGCGTCCGCTGCCGGACAAACACAAAGGCCTGGCCGACCAAGAAGTCAAATACCGCCAGCGCTATGTCGATTTGATTGTGAACCCCGAATCGCGCGATACCTTTATCAAGCGCAGCAAAATCATCCAAACCGTGCGCAATTACATGGTCGGCGAGCAGTATCTGGAAGTGGAAACGCCGATGATGCACCCGATTCCCGGCGGTGCGACGGCCAAACCGTTCGTCACCCACCACAACGCGCTGGATATGCCGCTGTATCTGCGCATCGCGCCGGAGCTGTATTTGAAACGCTTGGTCGTGGGCGGCTTGGAGCGCGTGTTTGAAATCAACCGCAGCTTCCGCAACGAAGGTATGTCCACCCGCCACAATCCCGAATTCACCATGATGGAATTCTACGAAGCGTTCTGCACTTACGAGCGCATGATGCAGATGACCGAGGGCGTGATTCGCGCGGCGGCGCAAGCGGTGTGCGGCACGGCGAAAATCACTTACAACGGCAAAGAAGTCGATTTGGAAAGCCCGTTTGAACGCTTGACCATTTTGGAAGCGATTAAAAAATACAATCCGCACTACACCGACGAGCAGTTGCACGACGAGGCATGGCTGAAACAGGAAATCGTCAAACACGGCGAAAAAATCCCGCCGTCGCCCGGTATCGGCAGCCTGCAATTGGCCTTATTTGAAGGCTGCGCCGAAGGCAAACTGTGGAACCCGACCTTCATCATCGATTATCCCGTTGAAGTGTCGCCGCTGGCGCGCGCTTCCGACACCAAGCCCGGCCTGACCGACCGCTTTGAATTATTCGTGGTCGGCCGCGAACTGGCCAACGGCTATTCCGAGTTGAACGACCCCGAAGACCAAGCCGCGCGTTTCAAAGCGCAGGTGGCGCAAAAAGATGCGGGCGACGACGAAGCCATGCACTACGATGCCGACTACATCCGCGCCATGGAATACGGCCTGCCGCCGACCGGCGGCAGCGGCATCGGCCTCGACCGCCTGGTGATGCTGCTGACCGACGCGCAAACCATCCGTGATGTGATTTTGTTCCCGCAGATGCGCCCGGAATAATCCGTTACGTTTCAAAAAAAGCCGTCTGAAAAACGCTGTTTTTCAGACGGCTTTTTTGCGGGCAGGGCAGGCAGCCTGTTTATATAGTTGGAGAGTAAATTCTGATACAAGGCGAACCAACGCCGTAGCAGAAACTACTCTTCGACTATATTGAAAAA
>NZ_BCWL01000123.1 GCF_001592185.1 Bergeriella denitrificans NBRC 102155 | reverse complement strand
CTACAAAGTGTGTCATTCTATTTTCAAATGACTATATTTATCATAAAACCGCCGAAAGGGTTGATACACCGGCAGCCAAGCATCCGTGCTTCCATCGATAACATCTGCGGCAGCACACACCCCTGCAATCGCTAGGCAGCGGCTGCCTGAAGTATCGGTAATCAGCGGCCACACTTTGCGGGCGGCCGGCAGAATGTGCCGCTCCTGCAGAATTTTGCTCACGGCTTTGTGTCCGTACGGCATGGCGATGCGCGCTTGCGGCTCAGGCGCGCGGATGATGCCCTCCTGCGCCAGCCATGCCTGCGGCAGGCCGTGCGGATGCGGCTGCAATGCAAATCCGGCCTGCAGCAGAATATCTTTCAGACGGCCTTTGAGCGGCTGCGGCTGCCAGGGCAAGGCATTGTGCCAATCGCGCGGCAGCAGCCACAGGCGTTTGCGGTAGGCATACACTTCGGCATCGGGCAAACGCCATTCGCCGCTGTCCGACTGCATCAACACGCGGCTGAAATCACGCAGTGCGGCCTGCGGTGCGCTGACGCCGTGCTGCCGCAGAAAATGCAGTAAGACATGGCGACGGCGGGCTTCGCCAAGCGCACGCCATGTGTCCAACGAGAAAAAACCTGCGGCGCAAACGGCCTGATAATCGGCGGCAACGATTTCGTCGAGCAGCGCCAAATCCTGCTGGAGCATACGGATATTGCTCAAAATCTGCCGGTTCAGGTGCGGGATTTTTTCCTGCCAGCGCGGCAAGGCTTCGCGGCGCAGCCAGTTTCTTAAAAACGCGGTGTCTTCGTTGCTGCCGTCTTCAATGTGCTGTAAACCGTGCTGCGCGGCATAGGCGGCCAAATCGCTGCGGCCGAATGCCAATAGCGGCCGCCAGATGCGAAGATGCGGATTGAGCGCGCGCCATTCGGGCATGGCCGCCAGCCCGCGCAGGCCACCGCCGCGCACGGCGGACAGCATAAAGGTTTCCACTTGGTCGTCTTGATGGTGCGCCAAAGCGATGATGTCCGCAGAGCCGTCTGAAAATGCGCGGTAGCGTGCCTGGCGGGCGGCGGCTTCGATGCCCAGTCCGTTTTTTTCTACCTGCACACGGCAAATCCGCAACGGCACATCCAGCGCGGCGCAGTAATCGCGGCAGAAATCTGCCCAAGCGTCTGCCTGAGTGTTTAAGCCGTGGTGGACGTGTACCGCGCCCAGCTTAAAGCCGCGCACCTGCCGCGCCCGTGCCAAAAGATGCAGCAAGACCACCGAATCCAGCCCGCCGCTCAAGCCCGCTTCAATATGCTCCGAAGCCGGCAATGCGGGAAAGTCGCGCATCAACTGCCCGAATAAATCCATCGGCGGCGGCCTTTCTTTTTTCAGACGGCCTTGCGGCCGAAACAAACGAAAACAAGCAGGCTGGCAGCCTGCTTGCGCGGGAGGGAGAAATTATTTCTCGGTAAAGCGGCCGTAGGCCATGATGCGGTCGAAGCGGCGGCTGAGCAAATCCGCCATCGGCATGCTCTGCGCCTCGTAAAGCTGGGCTTCCAATACGGTTTTTACGCTGCTCATTACGGCTTCATAGTTGCGGTGTGCGCCGCCCAAAGGCTCGTCAATCACGCGGTCGATTAAATCCAGCTCCAGCAGGCGCTTGGCGGTAATGCCCAGAGCTTGCGCGGCATCGGCCGCTTTTTCGGCGGTTTTCCACAAAATCGAGGCGCAACCTTCGGGGGAAATCACCGAGTAAGTGGAATATTGCAGCATATTGACGTAATCGCCCACGGCAATCGCCAACGCGCCGCCCGAGCCGCCTTCGCCGATGATGGTGCACAATACCGGCACGCGCAGGCGGGTCAGCTCGTAAAGGTTGCGGCCGATGGCTTCCGACTGGCCGCGCTCTTCCGCGCCGATGCCCGGATAGGCACCGGGGGTATCGACAAAAGTCATCACCGGCAGGTTGAATTTTTCTGCCGTCTGCATCAGGCGTAGGGCTTTACGGTAGCCCTCGGGACGCGGCATGCCGAAATTGCGGCGGATTTTTTCTTTGGTGTCGCGGCCTTTCTGATGGCCGATAACCACCACGCTCTGGCCGTTGAAACGCGCCAGGCCGCCGACGATGGCGTAGTCGTCCGCATAGTGGCGGTCGCCGTGCAGCTCTTCGAAATCGGTAAACAGCGCGTCGATGTAGTCCAGCGTATAAGGACGCTGGGGATGACGCGAGACCTGTGAAATTTGGGCAGGTGTCAGCTTGCTGAAAATCGATTTGGTCAAATCGTTGCTTTTCTTCTGCAGGCGGGTAATCTCGTCTGAAATATCCACGGCCGATTCGCCCTGCACAAACCGCAATTCGTCGATTTTCTTGGTCAGCTCGGCAATCGGTTGTTCAAAGTCCAAAAAAACAGGTTTCATAAAATGAAGCTCTCTTGAGTAGGATTCTGCATCATCATACGCTAATCGGGCATTTTTGGCAGCAACCCGCGTGAAAAATATAGCGCCCCAGGAAAATTAGAACAGATGCACTAAATGACAGAAACGCCGTATCTTATGATAAACTCGCCGTCAATTCAATCATTTCTGCCAACTTATGAAAAACGACCTCGACAAAGGCGCGATGCGTCTGGACAAATGGCTTTGGGCGGCGCGCTTTTTCAAAACCCGCGCGCTGGCGCAGAAACACATCGAGCTGGGGCGCGTACAGGTTAACGGCTCGAAAGTCAAAAACAGCAAAAACATCAGCGCGGGCGATACCATAGACCTCACGCTCAATTCGCTGCCCTACAAAATCAAAGTGCTGGCGCTCAACCACCAGCGCCGCCCCGCGCCCGAAGCGCGGCTGCTGTATGAGGAAGACATGAAAACCGCTGCCGAACGCGAGGCGCAGAAGCTGCTCGACCAGGCCAGCCGCATCACCGCCGCCTATCCCGACGGCCGCCCGACCAAGCGCGACCGCCGCCAGCTCGATAAGGCCAAGCGCGACAGCTGGATGTAAGGTCTGAGCGCGTGATGCAAATCCGTATCCGTCAAGCGGGCATCCAATCTCCAAGTGCATCCGGCCGGTATGGCGGAATGCGTTAAACAAAGGTGCAGGCCGGAAACTCCGGCCTGCCTTGTTTATTTTTGCTTCACGCAACGCAACAGCAGATTTTCAGACGGCCTCAAGCGGTTTCAGGCCGTCTGAAAATGCGTCATCGGCAGATAAAGCGGCGTCAGAATTTGTATTCCAGCTGGCCGCGTACCACATTTACATCCAGCTTCTCGGGGCCGACCGGCGTCAGCTGTTTGCCGTGCAGATAAAAGCCGCTGAGCTTCCAGTTTTTCCACGGAATATAAGCCGCCGCCAGCTGCACGCCCTGCACGTTTTTGCTGTAATCCTCAATCGAAGACACGCCGGAGAGCGCGCCGACGCGGCGGTAATTCAGCGCGACGTGGTAGGAGTTGCGCTTCTCCCAATCGGCGAGCTTGTAGCGCACTTCGGTAAACAGGCCGTCGTTTTTGATTTTCACGCCGTAATCGTTGTAGGCTTTGATGTTGGACTTACTGCCCGCCGCCATCCAGCGCCAATCGTCGTTCAGGCGCACATCCACGCCCAACTCGCCGAATACCGCGTCTTTGGCATTCATACGCACCGAGCGGGTGGCGAAATCGTATTCGTCCAAATCTTTCATATAGCTCACGGTGGCGCCGATATTGATTTGATTATTCAGCGGATACATGGCCTGCAGCGAGGCAAACTTTTTGCGGCGGCCGCCTATGCCTTCGTCTTTACCGTTGATGCCGCTGCCCCAGACATTGCCGTTCAGCCCGCCGGTGCGCCGTCCCAACGTCAGCTTGGCGGGCAGCACGGCATTATCCCAAAACAGCTCGCCGCCCGTCACCTCGGTATCCCACACGCGGCCGTATGAAGACAAAGCGCCGAAGCGGCCCAAACGCGCTTTCAGAGCGCCGCTTTGTCCGCCGAAATCATATACCGTACCCTCGCCGTAAAGTTTGACCAGCGGAATATCGTGATCGCCGCGCAGCTTGCCGCTTTCCAAATCCAGATTCGGCTCGATTTGCGCCACCAGTTTCCAATCCCGATAGAGCTTGGCGCGCAGCCAGATATTCATGTTCAGCTCGCTGTGGGTATTGTCTTTCGGCTGCTCGGCGGCATAGGAAGCGGCAGTGTCTTCGCTGTCGATACGCAGGCGCAGCTCGCCGTTGACGCTGAGTAAATCGTTGAACAAGCTGATTTTGTCGGCATCTTTGCGGATGATGCTGCCGAAATTGGTTTGGCTGTCGGTGGTGCTCAAGGCAGCGCCGTCGCGCATGGCGTCGGCGCTTTCCGCCCATGCGCTGCCCGAGTAGGCAGCCAGTGCGGCGCAAACGAAAGCGGCGGTTTTATGGATGTTCATATCAATCTCCGGCTGGGTTTGAGGTCGCGGGCAACTGCTTATTTGTGCGCGGGAACGCGCGGCGGCTGCCCCATCCGGCAGAATGATTTGGAATATTTCTGGTGGCTTGACGCGCCTGCCGGATAGTCTGCTTATCCTAGGCAGTATGTTAGCTTTCGTCAACAAAATTTGACGTATTTTATGTATTTCAGGGCGTAAGTTGACACTAATCAAATGCGGGCAGAAGCCGCCTTTTCAGACGGCCTCTGCCCGCAATCTTATCCACAATCGGGCGGCCATACCCAAAAAATCAGCCGATTAAGCCGGCGGCAACGCTTTCAGCATATCGTATAAGGCGGTGGCACGTTTTTTCTGCGTCTGCACCGCGCGTACCAGCTCGGCCTCGCCCCCCCAAAAGACAAAACGCTCGCGGGCGCGGGTAATGCCGGTATAGAGCAGCGCGTTATCCAGCCCCTGCGGCGCGTCGTCTTCCGCCGCTTCCGGCAACACCGGCGGCAACAGCCAGACTTCGCGGTATTCCGAGCCCTGGCTTTTGTGTACCGTGATGGCAAAAGCCGGCTCGTTTTGCGGCAGGCGGCTGACGGGCACGGTTTTAAAGCCGTCGCGGGTCGGGAAATACGCCGCAGGTGCGCCCCCGTGTTTTTCAGACGGCATAATCAGGCCGATATCGCCGTTGAACAAATCCAGCGGATAATCGTTGCGTACCACCATCACAATCTGCCCCGCAAACCATGGCGCATCGGCATCGCAGCGTCCCATTTTCTGCAAATGCGTCCGATAGGCGCGGTTGAAGGCTTCCGCGTCCTGCCGCCAGGCTGTCAGCACCGCCACATCGGCAATATGCGCGTAGGCCGACGCCGCATCGCCCGCGTCCACCGCCTGCCAATATGCTTCGTGCTTGCGGTAAAGCAGCGCCGCCTGCTCGCGGAAGGTGCCGGTGCGCGCAGAAAGTTCGTCGGGAAAACGGGCAAACTGCGCCCAAGCCGCCTGCGCCTGCCCCGACACCACCGCCCGTGCCAGGCAGCCGATGCCGCTGTCTGCGCCGAAGCGGTGGCTGACGCTCAGGCGTGCGCTGTTTTGCGCCAGCACCGCCGCATCGCTGCTGACGGGAAACGCGTGCTGCGGCAGATACGCACCCAGCTTGGCATGAGTGGCTTCGTCCAATACCGTTTCCTGCACCAAAGCCGCCAATACCGCGCCCACACCCACGGACGGTAACTGATAAGGGTCGCCCAGCAAAATCAGACGGCAGCCGTCGGGAATGGCGCGCAACAGTTGCAGCAGCAAGGCCAAATCCAGCATCGACGCTTCATCAACAATCAACACATCCAGCGGCAAGGGATTGTCCGCATGGTAATACGGCCGCATTTGGGGCGGACGCAGCTTCAGCAGGCGGTGCACGGTCTGCCCCTCCAGCCCCGTCAAGTGGCGGCGGATATCCTCGCTCAGCCCGAAGCTGCCGGCCGCCCGATGCAGCGCACCGGCCATATGCGCGGCCGCCTTGCCCGTGGGCGCGGCCAAAACGATGCGCGGTAAGGTTTCGGCATTGCCGCAAATCAGCCCCAGCAGCTTGGCTACGGTGGTGGTTTTACCCGTGCCCGGCCCGCCGGTAATCAGCATAAACGATTGCAGCAGCGCCAAAGCCGCCGCATCGCGCTGCCCTTCGCTGCCCGCACCGGGAAACCAGTCTGCCAGCGCGGCAGCGGCTTTCGCCTCGTTTACCGCGCCCACGCCTGCCGCAGCCAAACGGCGGATTTCTTTAGCCAAATCCTGCTCAAGCTGCCACATCCGCCCCAAAAACAGCCGCTGCCCCGTCAACACCAACGGCGTATCGCCGCCCGTACCCACGATATTGACCGCCTGCCGCAACGTATCGGCCTGCTCCCGCGTCAGACGGATAAAGGTATGCCCGCCCTGCAGCGCGGCAAAAAGCTGGGCGACATAAGGCGCAACCAGCTCCGCCTCATCGGGCGCGAAACGTGAGATAAACGCCGTGGCGGCAGATGCGGCATATTGGGGCGCGTCAGCAGGGAAATCAGTAGTCATGGCATATCCGTATGCGTGGGCTTGAGAAACGCATTATAGTCGTCGAACTTAAATCCTGCTACGTCGTTGGCTCGTCCGGCT
>NZ_BCWL01000122.1 GCF_001592185.1 Bergeriella denitrificans NBRC 102155 | reverse complement strand
CAGTACAAATAGTACAGCAAGGCGAGTCAACGCCGTAACGGGATTTAAGTTATACGACTATCTTGTTGAAAATAATAAAAATATCTCGATATAATCGAAGAAATTAATTTCTCCGACTATATATATGTAAGAACAAAAAGCCGTCTGAAAAACGCTGTTTTCAGACGGCTTTTTTGTCTTCCAAATTTTTCCCTGCGGCTCAAGCCAAAAACAGGCGGTAGGCTGCGTTTTCCGTTTCTTCCTGATACGGATAGCCCAAGCCTTCTAGGAAGGCGATAAAGGCGTCGTTGTCGCCCGGCGGTACATCGATGCCGACCAAAATCCGGCCGTAATCCGCGCCGTGGTTGCGGTAGTGGAACAGGGTCATGTTCCAATCGCTCTGCATGGCGTTGAGAAAGCGTGCCAGCGCGCCCGGGCGCTCGGGAAATTCGCAGCTGATTAAGCGCTCGTTCTGCACTTTGTCGGTACGCCCGCCCACCATGTAGCGGATGTGGATTTTGGCGATTTCGTTGTTGGTCAGATCTTCGTTGGGCAGGCCGGCGGCGCTCAGTTGCGCGCTGATGACGCTCAAATCATGCTGACCGGCGGTCTGCATACCGACAAAAATATGCGCCTGCTTGTCGTCGCCGTAGCGGTAGTTGAACTCGGTGATGTTGCGGTTACCCAAGATATTGATAAACCGGCGGAAGCTGCCCGGCTGCTCGGGAATGGTGACGGCGAAAATGCCTTCGTTGCCCTCGCCCAGCTCGCTGCGTTCGGAAACGTGGCGCAGGCGGTGGAAATTCATATTGGCGCCGCTGGTCACGGCCACCAGCGTCTGTCCTTCGGCTTTGTTGCGGGCGATATAGGCTTTCAGGCCGGCCAAGGCCAGCGCACCGGCCGGCTCGGTGATGCTGCGGGTATCGTCGAAAATGTCTTTGATTGCGCCGCAGACGGCATCGGTATCGACGGTGATGATGTCGTCGAGCAGGTCGCGGCAGAGGCGGAAGGTTTCGTCGCCGACCACTTTCACCGCCGTGCCGTCTGAAAACAGGCCGACATCTTTCAGATGCACCACGCTGCCGGCTTCGACGGACTGCTTCATGCAGTTGGAATCATCGGTTTGCACGCCGATGACTTTGATTTCCGGGCGCACCTGTTTGATAAAGGCCGCCACGCCCGCCGCGAGGCCGCCGCCGCCGATGGGCAGGAATACGGCATCGATAACGCCTGCGTGTTGGCGCACGATTTCCATGCCCACCGTGCCCTGCCCGGCAATCACGTCGGGGTCGTCAAACGGCGCGATATAGGTCAGCCCCTGCTGCGCGGCCAGCTCCATCGCGTGGTCGTAGGCATCGTTGTAGGACACGCCTTTCAACACCACTTCCGCGCCTCGGTTTTTCACGGCATCGATTTTAATCTGCGGCGTGGTTTCCGGCATCACAATCACGGCGCGGCAGCCCAAACGCTGCGCCGACAAAGCCACGCCCTGCGCATGGTTGCCTGCGCTGGCCGCAATCACGCCGCAGGCCAGCGCTTCTTTCGGCAGCTTGGCCATTTTGTTGTAGGCGCCGCGGATTTTGAACGAAAATACCGGCTGCAAATCTTCGCGCTTGAGCAAAATACGGTTTTTCAGACGGCACGACAGGCTGCGCGCCTGCTCCAACGGGGTTTCGACGGCAACATCGTAAACCGATGCGGTCAGGATGCGGATAAGGTAGTCGGCATAAGACAAGCGTGGATTCATGGTATATCAAATCAATCAGTTATCGTTAAAATCAGTTTGATTGGCCGCCGTATCGGTTAAAGATTTATCAATCTTACGGCACAAAGGTAAAACCATACCGCCGAGGCCGCGCGAAATCAAGAAAAATATTAGCAAGGGCGGCCTGAGGCGGTATAATGGCGGCCTTTCCGAACCACCCTGACGCTTCATGTCCCCAACACCCCGCATTCTCAGCCTGACACTGGCCGCCCTGCTCGCCGCCCAAGTTTCCGCCGCGCCGCAGCAGGCCGCATCCGCCCCCGTTTCCCCGCCCGCCGCCGCCGCTTCCGCGCCTGCCGAAAGCCCCGCTGCGGACATGCTGCCGCCCGGCATCAACAGCCCGACCACCCCGCCCGAAATCGCCGCAACGTCTTATATACTGCGCGATTTGCACAGCAGCCAGACGCTGGCCTCGCAAAATGCCGATGCGCCCATCGAGCCGGCCGCGCTGACCAAGCTGATGACGGCTTATGTGGTGTTCAAAGCCTTAGACGCGGGTACGCTGAAAGCCGATCAGATGCTAAACGTGCCCCAATCGGCCTGGCACGCCGCCGGCTCACGGATGTTTCTCAACCCGCAAACGCCGGTCAGCGTCGATAATCTGATTAAAGGCATGGTGGTGCAGTCGGCCAACGATGCTGCGCTGACCCTGGCCGAAGCCGTGGGTCAAGGCTCGAGCGCCGAATTTGTCAAACAGATGAATGCCGAAGCGCAACGCCTGGGCATGAGCAAAACCCGTTTTCTCAACCCGACCGGCCTGCATGAAGACGGCCATGTCAGCACCGCCGCCGATTTGATGAAGCTGGCCGAAGCCCTGATTCGCGATTTCCCGCAATATTATCCCGTATATGCGCTGAAATCCTTTCAATACAACGGCATCGAGCAGCCCAACCGCAACCTGCTGCTGTTTCGCGACAGCAGCGTGGACGGCCTGCAGACCGGCTTTTCCGAAGCCGCAGGCTACCATCTGGCCGCTTCCAGCCAACGAAACGGCCGCCGCATCGTGTCCATCGTCATCGGCGCAGACACCACCGAAGCACGCGCCGCACAAAGCAGCAAACTGCTCAACTGGGCTTTGCAGGCTTTCGACACGCCCAAGCTCTACCCCGCAGGCGAAGCCGTATCGCAGGTTAAAGTGTATAAAGGCAGCAGTAAAGCCGTCGATATCGGCTTTTTGAGCGATGCCTATATGACCCTGCCCCGTGATGCCGCCGAGGGCTTGAAGCCGATATTGGAAACCCTGCAGCCGGTACTTGCGCCGGTTAAAAAAGGCCAGCCGCTGGGCGTGCTGAAAATGATGCAAAACGGCAAAGTCATCGCCGAAAAAGAAGTGGTGGCGCTGCACGATGTCGCCGAAGCCAACTGGTTCGGCCGCACTTGGGACAGCATCGTATTGTGGTTCCGCAATCTGTTCGGCAGCGGGGAAAAGTGATGAGTACCCAAAATTAAGCAAAGCAAAAGCCGTCTGAAAAATACTCATTTTCAGACGGCTTCTTTTATAGTCGAATAACACAGAATGAGACAAGGCAGCAAGCTGCAGACAGTACAGATAGTACGACAAGGCGCTGCAACGCCGTATCATTCTTATTTTAAATGACGATAATTTCTGGGCAAACGGTTATTCAACCTGAAATTCAGCCTGCACCAGCCCGGCCAAGTCCAGGCGCAACACATTGCCCGAGTGCAGCTGCCCCACGCCTTCGGGCGTGCCGGTGAATATCAAATCGCCCTGCCGCAAACCGTATATCTGCGCCAGCTCGTTCACGATTTTGCCCAAGGGATGAATCAGCAGGCGGGTTTGCCCGTGTTGGCGCAGGCTGCCGTTGATGTGCAGCGAAAAGGCGCAGTCGTCGGGATTGGGCAGCGCGGCGGCAGGCAGGAAATCCGATACGCAGGCCGAATCGCGGAAACCTTTGGCTTTCAGCCACGGCAAGCCTTTGTTTTTCAGACGGCTTTGCACATCGCGTGCGGTCAAATCCAAGCCCACGCCGTAGCCTGCGACATAATCGCGCCAGTCTTCGCCCTCGGCCAGGCCGTCGCAATCCCGACCGATATATAAAACCAGCTCGCATTCAAAGTGGACGTCTGCGCTGAAAGACGGCAGGCGGACGCGCCCGCCGCCAGCGAGCAGACTGGTGGTCGGCTTGGAAAACACCACCATTTCAGACGGCATTTCGTTGTTTAATTCTTCAATGTGCGCCACATAATTGCGGCCGATGCAGAAAATATTGCCGATGCCGGTTTCCCGGCCGTCTAAGCGGATGGCAGCCATAAAGCCTCCTGTGTGCCGATTGTCGGATTGCCGCGCGGGCGGACGGGATGACGATACGCCATTTGCCGGATTTTGGCAAACCCGCGGCAGCGGAAAAAATTTCCCGCCGCCGCAAGCCAGCTTGGCAAAAATACGTTAAAATAGCGCTTTTACCCATCACCCCTGACACAAGGAACCACGCATGAGCACTTCTTTGAGCTATCGCGACGCGGGCGTCGATATTGATGCCGGCGACCAACTGGTCGAAAACATCAAACCCTTTGCCAAACGCACCATGCGCCCCGAAGTGTTGGGTGATTTGGGCGGTTTCGGCGCATTGGTCGAAATCAGCAAAAAATACCGAAACCCCGTGCTGGTATCGGGTACCGACGGCGTAGGCACCAAGCTGAAGCTGGCGTTTGATTGGGACAAACACGATACCGTGGGCATCGATTTGGTGGCGATGAGCGTCAACGATATTCTGGTGCAAGGCGCGGAGCCGCTGTTTTTCCTGGATTATTTTGCCTGCGGCAAACTCGATGTCGCCCGCGCCACCGATGTGATTAAAGGTATCGCGCAAGGCTGCGAAGAATCGGGCTGCGCCCTGATCGGCGGCGAAACGGCGGAAATGCCCGGTATGTATCCGGTCGGCGAATACGATTTGGCGGGCTTTGCCGTCGGCGTGGTGGAAAAAGACCGCGTGATTAACGGCCGCAGTATTACCGCAGGCGATGTGGTGCTGGGCTTGGCATCCAACGGCGCGCACTCCAACGGCTACTCCTTGGTTCGCAAAATCATCGAACGCGACAATCCCGATTTGGATGCCGAGTTCGACAAGGGCAAGACCTTGCGCGAAGCCATCATCGCCCCGACCCGCCTGTATGTGAAACCGATTTTGGCGGCTTTGGAAAAATTCACCATCAAAGGCATGGCGCACATCACCGGCGGCGGCATTACCGAAAACGTGCCGCGCGTATTGCCGGAAAACACCGTCGCCCAAATCGATGCCCAAGCGTGGGAATTGCCCAAGCTGTTCCAATGGCTGCAAAAAGCGGGCAATGTGGAAGCTCAGGAAATGTACCGCACGTTTAACTGCGGCATCGGCATGGTGGTGATTATCGCCAAAGAAGATGCCGATGCAGTGCAGGCATTCCTGGCTGAGCAAGGCGAAACCGTTTACCGCCTGGGCGAAATCCGCGAGCGCGTCGGCGACGAGCATCAAACCCAAGTGGCTTAATCTGCCGCCTTTCGACAAAATGGCGGGGGTGCAACCCTGCCCTACATTTCAGTTTATAGAAACTTGACGCTGAGATGGGCATCACAAAGCCGTCTGAAAATACACCGTATTACGGATATTTTCAGACGGCTTTTTTCAGACGGCCTTCTGGTCTAGGCAGGGTTTAAGCGGCATCATCCCTGCCCGCTTCAGCCCGATATTAAGCCAATTCCGTCAGCCAGTCGCGCGGTTGCAAAAATTCGTTCAAACGCGCTTCGTCGCTGCCGGCTTCCGGCTCGTAGCGGTATTCAAAGCGCACCAGCGGCGGCATGGACATCAAAATGCTTTCGGTGCGCCCGCCGCTTTGCAGGCCGAAGAGCGTGCCCCGGTCCCACACCAGATTGAATTCGACATAGCGGCCGCGGCGGTAAAGCTGGAAGCTGCGCTCGCGCTCGCCGTAGGCGCTGTGTTTGCGCTTGGCAACTATCGGCAGATAGGCACGCAGATAACCTTCGCCGACAGCTTGGATAAAGTTGCGGCAGGTTTCAAAATCCCAATCGTTGACATCATCGAAAAACAGGCCGCCCACGCCGCGTGTTTCTTCGCGGTGTTTCAGATAAAAATATTCGTCGCACCATTTTTTATAGCGGGGGTAAACATCGCTGCCGAACGGTGCGCACACGTCCGCTGCCACGGTGTGCCAATGCAGAATGTCTTCTTCAAACGGGTAAAACGGGGTCAGGTCAAACCCGCCGCCGAACCACCACACCGGCTGGCCATGCTCGGGATAAGCGATAAAAAAGCGTACATTGGCATGGCTGGTGGGCACATACGGGTTTTTCGGGTGAATCACCAGCGACACGCCCATGGCTTCAAAGCGCGCGCCGGCCAGCTCGGGGCGGTGTGCGGTGGCGGAGGCGGGCATTTTGTCGCCTTTGACATGGGAAAAGTTCACGCCCGCCTGCTCGAATACCGCGCCGTTTTTCAATACGCGGCTGCGGCCGCTGCCGAGGCGGCTCTGCCAGCAGTCTTCTTCAAATACCGCGCCGCCGTCTTCCGCTTCGAGGGCGGCACAGATTGTTTCCTGCAGGGCGGTTAATAGAGCCAATACTGAATCGGTATGCATCTGTTTTCCTTTATATTTTTATATCGTGAATGAACATAAAACGGCATCGTTTGCCCCCTTCTTTCATATAGTCGGAGAAATTAAATTCTGATACAAGACGGCAAGCCGCAGACAGCAGACAGTACAGATAGTACGACAAGGCGAGCCAACGCCGTAGCAAAAATTACT
>NZ_BCWL01000121.1 GCF_001592185.1 Bergeriella denitrificans NBRC 102155 | reverse complement strand
GTGAAACCCATTGAGATAAATATATAGGGGTCTGTGAGATAAATGGGATAAAGGGGTATTTGGGTGGATGACGTGGGATGGGGAAATTGCAACGCTGTTGCATATAGTGCAACAAAATGGAACGGGCGGATTTGCCCGTTTTTTGTTTTTAAACATCCTTCGAAAGTGAGTTAAGGGCGATGTCGAGCAGGCGTTGTTCGGCTCCGGTTTGGAGTTGGCCGTCTCCGTTGATGGGGAGATATGGCCGGGCGGGTATATCCACCTGTTTGACTTTTCTGAACCCTTTGCCCACAGGCACCATCAGATACGGTTTATTTTTGGCTTTTACCGTGCCGCCCATGTGGTGGATGGCGGCATAGGGTTTGTTGCTGCCGATACGGGCGAAGCCGTTGCCGGTTTGGGTGCTGATACTGGCGGCCAGTTGGCCGTCTTTTTGCAGGGTTTTGCCACCTTCTGCTGCTGCGCGGCGGCTTTGTTTCCATTTTGTCCCGCCCCAGCTTTCGCTGTCAAAGTTGTCCTCGGTCAGGCTGGCCATTTCGGCGGCGAGTCCGCGCATCATGGGGCGGGTGTCGGTGGCGTTTTTGAGGAGTTGGCTCAAACCGTGTTCGAGTTTGTCTGCGTCCAGACTGATTTCAATCATTTCAACCTCTCAACAATTCGGTTACCCAAGCCAATGCACCTGCGCTCAGGCTGCTTTTAAAACGTTCGTTTTTCATCATTTCTTTCAACGCGACCCGGGCGATGTCGGGATGAACGGCTTGGGCTTTGTCGACAGCGACCTGCGCCATGCGGCTGAGCATGGTTTTACCCTGATTGGCATTGAAACCGGCATTGGGTGCGACGAACTGCCTGCCGATACGGATACCGGTGCGTCGGGCGTGGCGTTGTTCGCCGGTAAAGCGGTTTTCGCCGATGTCCACAGTAATGGTTTCGAGTTCGGGAGCGGGCAGCACTTTGTCTCGGCCGCGTTCGGCGGATAGAGGGCGCACGCGGCAGCGGCAGCGGTAATCCAGCGGCGGATAAAGGCTGTCCCACACGGGGTCATCCGCGCGATACACCCTGCCGTGCAGCAGGCGGTGGGTTTCGCGGGTGCGGCTGTCGTTGACGGCAATATATTCCCAGTAGGGATGGGTATCCGCTGCTTCTTTCATTTGAACATACCGGCCTGCCATATAGGCCGACTGCATATTGGTCAGATAGATGGTTTTTAAGCGGTGTGGGCTACCGAGCATGGCCGTCTGAAATTCGCCTGTTTCGGGGTTCGGTACTTCTTGCCGTCCCCACCAGCCTTTTTGCTGCAAGACGGGCGTGAGTTCTTGGCTGAATTGTTCCAATGTCCGACCTGTTTCGGCGGCTTTGACAACTGCACTATATATGTCGTTGGCCACATCCATGCCCGCGGTTTTGGCAACGGTGAATGCGGTGGCATGCGCGTCGTCCAGCATATCCTGCCAATCCCACGATACCGCTACGCCTTTCTGTCTCAGGTAGGCGACGGCGGCTTCGGGCTGCATACCGAATACGGCTTTGATGTCTTCGGGATTCATCGTGCCAGCTCCTCGGCGGCTTCAATCCTGCCGACCATTTCGGACAAAAAAATCAGCCGCGCCAACTCTTCCTGCAAGGCGGTGTCGTCCATATTCGGGTAGGCCGCCGCCAAGCGGTCGAGCAGGTTTTCGGCGGTTTCGCCCTGCTGCAAATCGGCCATCAATGCGGCGGTCAGGGCTTGGCTCTGCGCGTTCAGACGGCCTGCATCGGGAGTAAGTGTGTCGATGACCATGCCTGCATCGGCGAAGTGTTCCGTTTCGGCAAAATCCAAAGGCGTTGCGGTTTTCAGGCCGTCCGAATGCTCCGGCGTTTCCACATTTCCCACCACGGCAATGTCTTCATCACTCAGATTATAGGCACGCTTCCAATAGCTTTCGCTCAGGCGCACGCCGCAGGCGGTGAGGATTTGGTCGCGTTCGGCCTGCTCTTTGCCGCCTTCGGATTCTTCAAACAAGACGAACTTAGGCCGCACCTCGTCCGTGCCGAAATTCAGGTCGCACACCCAGCCGATCAGTTCGTTCAGACAACTTTCGACAATGCGGCAGTCGCTGTCGCGGATGTCTTGGGTCACTTCCAAGCCCGCCGTCGCGCTGGCGTGGTTGGTGTCTTTTTCGGTGGTTTGGTCTTGGCCGAGCAGCGCGATGGCGATTTCGGAACGGCAGTAGCGGATAAAGCGGTCGTACACGTCCGCACTGCCCTGTTTGCCGGCGGCTTCTTTGATTTCGACGCTGGAATCGTTCGGAATGCTGGCCACAGCGTTGCCGATAAGCTGTTCGAGTGCGTCCAAGAGTTTGTCGGTATCGGCAGGTGTGTTGCTGCGCGGTTCTTTGCCGATAATCCACGGTGCGCCGAATTTCTCGGCGAACTCCGCCCAGAATTTCAAACCGCCGCGCTTGAACACGGTCGGCCAATACACGCTGGCCAAGTCGCCCGTGCCGTAGGGGTTGGTATAGCTGGCGTTTTGCGTGGGGCAAAGGAATTTATAGTCGGGCAGCGGCTCGTTGCCGTCTGAAAAATAGCGGCTGAAATGCAGACGGCCTTCGTCGTCGAAATGAAACCACTCCTGCGGCTTGGCTTCGATTTCGGACGGCAGCCACAGCTTATCCTGCCGCCATACCACTTCAATCGGCTGGTAACCGAACAATGCGGCATCAAGGATTTGGTTGATGAGGCGGTATAAATCCAAACCGTCAAACAGCGCGGCCACCGCTTCGGCGGTTTTGGGGGCAACGCTGTCATCGTCCAGCCGCCAGTCCATGCCCGCCACGGCGGCTTTGCGGCGGCGTACATGGCCGGCGACAATCGGGTCGGACAGCAGTTCGCGATAGACAGCGATGTCTTTATCGAGTTTTTTTAACACGGGGTCGGGATTGGGCAGCCAGCCGCCGAAGCCGCCTACGCCCATAAAGCGTTGTGCGGCGGCGATATGGGCGGTAAGGTTGTCGGCATTGAGGGCGACTTTGCCGGCGGGGGTTTTGAGTTTGAAATGGGGCTTTTTCATTTGCAGACGGCCTCAATATCGAATCATTGTTTTACGGATTTTGCCGCAGACACGGCAGCGTTGAATAAAGCATCGTGCGGTCGGCAAACGGTCTTTTTCGTTTTCAAATACGCTGACTTGGTCGATTAGCTCGAATGTGTGCAATCCGAATAAGGAATGGAACAGTCTCATCTTAATATCCTCCGGTCAGACGGCTTCTGCGCCGTACATTGCGGCTGGTAACGCGCACCGGGCCGGTATCTTCATGCGCCGCGTTCAATGCCAAGAAACACGCCCATGTGCGGTCGGCGTGGCCGTTGGCATCGCTTTCGGCCACAAAACGCGGTGCGCCGGTGGCGGAGGTGGTTTTTTGCAGCTTGTGCAAATCGGTGCGCAGCTCTTGGTTAATCGGAATGCGGATTTTTTTGTCTTCAAACGCTTCTTTACCGATGGAGGCCATCGCCAGCTTGGAAGCGGAGGTAAACAGCACGCCTTCCACGCGGCTTTCGCCGTGCCGCCGCTGCGCGTCTTCGACGGGCTTTTCGCCCATGCCGGTTTTATCCATGCAGCAGCGGATGACGCGGTAGCGGTCGAACACATCGTCCAGTAATGCGTCCTGCTCGGCAAAGCTCGCACGGCGGCGGGTAATCAGTTCGCGCGTCCACAGCACATCGCCGACTTGCTCCAACACCCACACGACAAATAAATCGTTGCGGATGCCGATGTCCGCGCCGACAAAGCACGGGTTGCCGCCGTAGTATTCGGGCAGCCCCGCCTGTTCGTGTTCCACGCCGTGAATCAAATCATAAGAGAGCCAAGCCGATGCTTCGTCCAGCCATTGCAGCTCGAATTCCTGCGCCCATGCGTCGGGGTCGTTCAGACCGGCTTTGAGTTGTGCGGTGTCGCGCGGCAGGCCGTCTGCAACGGCTTGGTAAATGTCGACGATGTGGCGGCTCCACTCTTTATTTTTATCATCGGTAACGAGTTCGTAGAATTTGTTGCCCTTGCCGTTGGGCGTGGACACCACGCGCAGCTTCCAGCCTGCGGAAATCACCGGAAACAGGGCTTTCCAAATCTCGCGGCTGTCTTTGTGGAAGGCGAATTCGTCCAAAAACACATTGGCGGAGAAGCCGCGGGCGGTGTCGGGATTGGCGGGCAGCGCGGTGATTTTGCTGCCGCCGGGCAGCACCACTTCCAGCGCGTTGGTGGCGGCATCAAACGGTACTTGCAAAATCTCGCAGGCCATGCCTGCCGCTTCCAAATGGCGTTTCACGCCTTCGTTCATCGCTTCTTTGGCCTGCCGCTCGCCGCGCGACAGAATCACCCAGCGCGTGCGTTTGCCCTGCGCTTCCGCCTCCAAGCAGTCCAACACGATTTCCAGCGTGGTGGTAAAGGTTTTACCCGTCTGACGGGCAAACATCCCCACCTTGAAACGGCTGTCGTCCGCCAGCCATTTCTTTTGGTAGGGATAGAGGGTTAAGGCGGGCGAAGTCATGAGAACACTCCGTACACTTCCTGCCGGATGCGTTTGAGCGTGTCCGCATCCAAACCGCTGCCCTGTTTGGCGGATTCGGCTTCCAGTTCGGCGAATTTGCGTGCCATTTTGTCTTGCAGGGCCGTCTGAAACTGTTTCAAACGGGTGGTGGCGGAAATCAGCGGGGCGATGTTTTTGGCGGTCGCCGCCATCATGCCCAGCCGCTCGGCGGCTTCCATATCGTTTTGTTCGCCCACTTCCACCAGCGCGTTGAACAATTCGTCCTGAATCATCGCCGTAAGGGCGGCAGAAAGTTTGTTGTCGTCATCGGCGGCTTTTTCCGCCAACAGCCGCGCCGCTTCGGTGCTGGCTTTGATGGATTTGAACCGCTTTTCTACTTTCTGCCCGTAGCGGTGCGCCGCCGAGCGGCTGATTTCGTAGCCCTGCGCCTGCAACCATCCGGCCAAAGCCTGATAATCGGCAAAACCGTTTTCCACCAGCTTTCGTTCAAACTCGTGGCGCACGGCTTCGGGCAGCTGTTCGACTGTACTTCTGCGTGCCATATCAAGCCCACACTTTCTCGGGTCGGGCGATGCCGGGGCGGCATTCGACCGTGTATTCGGCGATGTCCACGCCCAAGCTGGTCAAGTCGGCAAACCATAAGCCGTGCGGCGTTTTGCTCACGTCCACCAGCTTGCGGTCGGCCAGATAGTCGAGCTGCTGGCGCAATTCCAGCGCGGTGGTTTGCGGGTAAATCGCATTCATGATGTCGAGCAGAAAGGTTTCCGCCGTGGTGTGCGGACGGGCTTTGTTCAGTGTATTAAGAATCTGCCAGCGCATGCCTTCGCGCCGCTGCTTGGCCATCAATTCTTCGCTAATCATTTTTTTGGCTCTCCATCTTGTAAATCTCGGTCAGCTTCTCGCTGATTTTGTCGATTTTGGCTTCCAGCACCACTTGGTTGCGGATGTAGTCTTCGCGCAAAACATAGGTCATCGGCAAGGCTGCGGAAAACTCGCCAAGCGTCCGCTCCATCTGCTCCACTTTGCTCTGCAGGCGTTCGTACTGCTTCTGCCGCTCAGCCTGCTGCGCCTGAAACTGAGCCAGCAGCATTTTGCCGAATCCCCAGCAGACGCCCAGAAACGAGAGCAGGAAGCCGACCAACTGCCAAAACTCAATACTGATAAAGGTTTTATTGTCCATTACGGCCACCCGCGTTCGAAATATTCCTGACACAGCACGCAGCGGGTGCAGCCCCGGACGGCCTGCCGCCGCGCTTCGGGAATGGTATCGCCGCAGTCTTCGCATTCGTACGTGCTCGCGTCCACGGTTTCAAACCGCCTGGCCTTATAGAGGGCTTCGGCCAAAAAGACGGCTTCGTTTTCAGCGGCTTTGTCGATAATGTCGGTCATTTGCTGTTCTCTTGCTCATACCACGCCTGCCAGCCGGAAACCTGATATTCCAGCTTCTGCACATACGCTCCGAGGCGTACGGCGTGGTCTAACAGTTGTTGGGGTGAGCCGCCGCCCAGACGCTCGGGGCGTTCGTGAACGAGCAGCAGCTCGGAAGATACCGGCGGCATTTCCGCCTTTTCGATTACCTTAATCGGCGTGGCCGAGGGCGCGGTTGTAGAGGCGCACGCTGTCAGAGCCAATGCCGTTAAAACCGCCGCCGTCTTTTTGTACCGTTTCATCAATCTGTTTCTCCAATTGCGCCGCTTGGCGGTCGATTTCTTGGTAGGCCGCCGCCAGATCACGGCTTTGCTGTTGGGCAAAGTCCATCCACTTTTGCTTTTCGGCGGCGGCTTCGGCGAGCTTGGCCGCGTATTGCTGCTCGGCAGCCAGAGCCGAAGCCTGATAAGTGGCGATGATTTCGGCTTTATCGGCATCCGCCTGTTTTGCCGCAGCCTGATAACCGCAGAAATACAGAGCCGACACCGCCGCCACCAGCAGCAAAGTTGAAATCAAGGTTTGCCACACCGGGCTAAGCGTTTTCCACATCGTCTTTACCTTTGTTGATTT
>NZ_BCWL01000120.1 GCF_001592185.1 Bergeriella denitrificans NBRC 102155 | reverse complement strand
AATGAGATACTTTTTGTTGGGTTATTTTCTTTGCCTTGCGGCAAAGCGACGGGCAGGGATGCCCGTCCTACTAGGGATAAGGGGAGAGTGCCGATATGCTTCAACGGAACAAACGTCAATGGAACAAACATCCATGAAAAAGCCGCATCTCATTGAGATGCGGCTTTTCTTAAACTGGCGGAAGCGGTGAGATTCGAACTCACGGAGGGCTATCAACCCTCGACGGTTTTCAAGACCGTTGCATTAAACCGCTCTGCCACGCTTCCGGTTATGCTGTTTGGTGCATAGTGTATTCAAGATGGCGGAAGCGGTGAGATTCGAACTCACGGAGGGCTATCAACCCTCGACGGTTTTCAAGACCGTTGCATTAAACCGCTCTGCCACGCTTCCGTTTCTTGAAGCGGGTATAGTAATCAAATTCGCGGATTTTGCCAAGTTAATTTTTAAACGCGCGGTTTAGCTTTTTGTTTTTACTTGGATTGTTCTTGGCGCATAAATACCCATTCGTCTTCGCTCGAGGCGGCGGGATTGAATGCGTAGCCCTCGTAATCGAAATGCTGCAAATCCTGCGCTTCGGTGATGCCGTGTTCGGCGGCGTAGCGCACCATCAGGCCGCGCGCGCGTTTGGCGTAGAAGCTGATGACTTTGTATTGGCCGTTTTTCTCGTCTTTGAATACGGGGGTAATCAGGCGGGCTTTGAGTTTTTTCGGGTTGACCGATTTGAAATATTCCTGCGATGCCAGGTTCACCAGCGTGTCGCTGCCGGCGGCGGCCAGGGTGTCGTTCAGCAGGTTGGTGATGGTGTCGCCCCAGAATTCATACAGGTTTTTGCCGCGGGCGTTGGCAAACGGCGTGCCCATTTCCAGGCGGTAGGGCTGCATCAGGTCGAGCGGGCGCAGCAGGCCGTAGAGGCCGGAGAGCAGGCGCACATGGGATTGCAGGTATTGGATTTGCGCGGGGGCAAGCGAGGGCGCGTCTATGCCTTCGTATACATCGCCGTTGAACATATACACGGCCTGCTTGGCGTTTTGCGGGGTAAACGGGGTGTGCCAGGCGGCGTTGCGCTCGGCGTTGAGTAGGGCGATTTTGTCGGAAACGTGCATCAGCGCGGCAATCTGCTGCGGGGCGAGGGCGCGCAGTTCCTGCATCAGCGCGGCGGCGTGCTCGAGCAGGTCGGGTTGCGTGAAGTCGCTGATGGGCGCGGGGTCTTTTTCGTTCAGGTTTTTGGCGGGGGATAAAACAAAAAACATAGTCGGCTCGTATCGGAAATCGGATGGTGATAGGGGATTGTAGTGGTAAAGCGTGCGCCCGGGCAAGGTGCGCGCGGCGGCGGAAAAGCCGTCTGAAAAAACGCTGTTTTTCAGACGGCTTGGTTTTATGCCGGCTCGGCCATCTGCAGGGCTTGCTGGATATCGACGGAAACAATCCGCGATACGCCTTTTTCCTGCATGGTCACGCCGACCAGCTGCTCGGCCATTTCCATGGTCAGGCGGTTGTGGGAGATATAGAGAAACTGGGTTTGCGCCGACATTTCTTTTACCAGGTTGCAGAAGCGGCCGGTGTTGGCATCGTCGAGCGGCGCGTCCACTTCGTCCAAAAGGCAGAAGGGCGCGGGATTAAGACTGAACAGGGCAAACACCAGGCTCATGGCGGTCAGGGCTTTTTCGCCGCCGCTCAACAGATGGATGGTGGCGTTTTTCTTGCCGGGCGGACGCGCCATGATGGACACGCCCGAGGTCAGCAAATCGTCGCCAATCATTTTCAGGGTGGCTTCGCCGCCGCCGAACAGGGTGGGGAAAAAGGTTTGCACTTTTTCATTCACCGCGTCGAATGTTGCTTTGAAACGGGCTTTGGTTTTGTCGTCGATTTGGGCGATGGCTTCTTCGAGCAGGGCGATGGCGGCCTGCACGTCTTCGCTTTGGCTGCGGTAATAGCCGTCGCGTTCGCGTGCTTCTTCCAATTCTTCCAGCGCGGCCAGGTTGACCGCGCCTAGGGCTTCAATCTGCCGCGTGAGGCTGCCGATGTTGTCGCTCAGCGCATTCAGACGGCCTGCTTCTGCGGCCAGCGCTTCCAAAGCCGCCAAATCGGCTTCGCGCTCGGTTAGGTTTTGGTGGTAGCGTTTGGCGTTAATCAGCGCTTCCTGCTGCTGCAGCAGGGCGGTTTGGGTGGCGGCCTGCAGCTGCGGCAGCTTGGCCTGCAGGGTTTGCTGGGCGGCATACTGCTCGCGGCCTTGCGCTTGGGTGTGCGCCAGCGTTTCCTGCAGGGCGGTGTATTGTTCGTCGAGCTGCTGCACCGATTCGCCCAGTTGTTCTAATTGGAGATGCTGCTCGTCGTCTTGGATTTCGGTTTCGTAGGCCAGCGCCAATTCCTGCTGACGCTCCTGCAAATCTGCGGTTTGCTCATCAAGCCGCTCAAGCTGCTGCATCAGGTTTTGCTTTTGCTGCTGCAATTTGTGTACGGCGACTTCTGCCAGGCCGTATTGGCGGTTGGCTTCGAGCAGGGCCAGCTGCGCCTGTTTCAGACGGCTTTGCTGCGCCTGACGCTCGGTGGAGAGGTTGTGCTGCTGGTGTTCCAACTCGGCCGCGGCTTCGGTCAGCGTGGCGATGTCGTCTTCG
Organism: Bergeriella denitrificans NBRC 102155; assembly: GCF_001592185.1. Lineage (GTDB taxonomy): Bacteria > Pseudomonadota > Gammaproteobacteria > Burkholderiales > Neisseriaceae > Neisseria > Neisseria denitrificans. Next base: position 4,012 of record NZ_BCWL01000120.1, on the reverse strand, counting down.
AGGCCGTCTGAAGATTGCACAAGTATTTGGGCTTCGGTTTCGATGTGCGCCAACTCTTGCGCGATGTGCTCGCGGCGGAGCTGGCCTTGGTTGGTGCGAAGTAGAAATTCGGCGGCGCGTTGCTGCGCCTGATGGTAGGCCTGCGCGTGCTGCTTTTGCTGCTGCGTCAGGCTGCGTAAGTGGTTTTCGGCATTTTCGGACGCGGCGCGGGCTTGGTCGCGTTCGGCTTCGGCGGCGGCCAGCTGCGGGGCGAGTGCGTCCAATTCGCTGACGATGGCGTTCAAACGGGCTTTTTGGGCTATCAGGCTTTCCTGTTGCGCCTCGGCATACAGCAAGACGCTGACTTTGTCGATTTGGTGGCCTTCGGGCGTGAGCCAGATTTGGCTGCCGCTCAAGTCGCTCTGATGCGCCAGCGCGTAATCCAGGTTCGGGGCGCACAATACGCCGTCGAGCCAGTGGTGCAGGGCCGTCTGAAAAGGCGGGCGGGCTTGGATTTGGTTGAGCAGAGCCTGCGCGGGCAGGGATTTTTTGATGCCGCCGGAGAGGGTGTTTTCCAGCCAGGCGGCGCGGCCTTGCGGCAGGGGGTCGGGGGCGGTGAAGCCGGCGGGTACGGCGCGGGCGTGCAGACGCTCGGCCAAAATTACGCCCAGCGCGTGCTGCCATTCGGCGGGCGCGGTGATGTGCTGCCATAATTGGGGCGCGTCGGCGTGCCCGCCGGCCTGCCAGAAATCGGCGGATTGCCGGTTGGCGGCCAGGATTTGGCTCAAGGCCTGCTGCTGTGCGCTTAATGTGATGTGCTGCTGCTGCAGGGCTTGGTATTGCTCGGAGGCCGTCTGAAATTTCAGACGGCTTTGTTCGGCTTGGGTTTCGGCGGCCAGCAGCTGCTCTTCGTAATGTGTTTGCTGGTTGAGCAGCAACTCGGCCTGCTCCTGCGCGGCTTGCGTTTCGGCTTCGTCGGGCAGGTTCAGCGCCTGACTTTCTGCTTGCAGACGGCCTTGGCGGGCTTGCTGCTGCTGCAGGCTTTGGCGGGTGTGGGCAAGCTGCTGCTGCTTGAGCGCGAGTTCGCGCTTGATGCGGCCGGCTTCGTCTTGCTGGGCTTGGAAGGCGGCGTTAATCGCGGCTTGCGCTTCTTCCAATTCGGGCAGACGCTCTTCGTGTTCAGCGGCCTGCAGGGCGAAATCGGCCAGCTCGATTTGTTTTTCTTCGACCTGTATGCCGTTTTCTTCAAGCTGGGTGCGGATGTGCTGCTGCTCTTGGTGGATGCGTTGAATCTGCGCCTGCGCGGTTTGGCGGTCGCGCTCGATGCGCTGGCTCAGGGTGCGGCGGTGGCGCATTTGCTCTTCGAGGCGCGCCATCTGCTCGCGCAAGACGCCGCGCCGGTTGCCCAAATCGTGCACGCTCTGCTGCTGCGCCTGCTCGGTGGCTTGCAGGGCGTGAATCTGCTCACCCAATGCCTGAATCTGCGCGGCGGTTTCGTCTTGCTGCGCCTGCAGGGTTTGGTGTTGCGCGGTGGCTTTGTCGGCGGCGCTCAGGGCGTTTTGCCATTGGGTGTAGTCGAGCAGGTCTTGCTGGCGTTCGAGCTGGCGGTTCAGATTGCGGTAGCGTTCGGCGGCTTCGGCCTGTTTTTCCAGCTTTTCTACTTGGCGCGCCAATTCGCTTTGTAAGTCGCTCAGCCGCTGCAAATGCTCGCGGGTGTCTTTCAGACGGCCTTCGGTTTCTTTGCGGCGTTCTTTGTATTTGGACACGCCCGCCGCTTCTTCGATATAGGCGCGCAATTCTTCCGGCCGCGCTTCGATGATACGGGAAATCATGCCCTGTTCAATCACGGCATAACCGCGCGCGCCCACGCCCGTGCCCAAAAACAAATCGGTGATGTCGCGGCGGCGGACAACTTGGTTGTTGATGAAATAAGTCGATTCCCCCTGGCGCGTGAGCTGGCGTTTGATGCTCACTTCGGCATATTGCCCCCATGCGCCCTGCAGGCTGTGGTCGCTGTTGTCGAAGACCAGCTCCACCGAAGCGCGCGGCGCGGGGCGGCGGGTGGCGGCGCCGTTGAAAATCACATCCTGCATACTTTCGCCGCGCAGCTGCTTGGCCGAGGCTTCGCCCAATACCCAGCGCACGGCGTCGATGACATTGGATTTGCCGCAGCCGTTCGGTCCGATAACGGCAACGAGCTGCCCGGGCACATGAATGGTGGTGGGGTCGGTAAAGGATTTGAAACCGGAGAGTTTGATGTGGGTCAGGCGCATGGCGGAGGGCGGGTGGAACAGAAAGAAGCGTATTTTAACGGAAAGCGGGTGTGGCCGCCATTTGTGGGGCGTTTTTTTGTCGTCGGACAAAAGAAGAGTGATGCGGCCTTATGGCCCGGTTTCATTCTTGTTTCTTAGACTATCGCAGCAGCATAAAAAGGCCGTCTGAAAAATATTCAGACGGCCTTTGAAACGGCATTATCTGCGGCGCGGGAAACTTACGGCGGCAATCAAGGCGGCCAGCAGCAGGGCGGCAGCGGCAAGGCTTAATGCGCCGTTGAAGTTGTGCGTGCGGGCGTAGAGAAGGTCTGCGGCGGCCGGGCCGGCAATCTGGCCGATGCCGTATGCGGCGGTTAAGACGGCGACCAGGTTGGTACCCGATTGCTTGGCCGCCTGTTGCGCCACGGGCATAACGATGGTCACCGTGCCCATAAAGGTCGCACCGACCAAAAGGGCGCTCAGCAGATAGCCTGCTGCGTCGGGCAGCCATACGGGCAGCATCACGCCCAAAGCCTGTATGCCCAGATTGGCGGTGAGCGCGGCGCGGGTGCCGAGACGTCGGTGCAGCGCGTGCCATAAGAAACAGGAAGGCGCGGCACCGAGGCCGAATACCGCCCAAACGTGCGCCGTGTTCCAATCGGGCAGAGCCAGCGTGGCCAGCAGCGGCAGATAGGTGGCGGTGATGATGTAGCCGAAACCGGCCAGCCCGTACAGGCAGACCAGCGGCCAAGCGGCGGCGAGCGGGGCGCTTAAGGGCGCGTGCGGCGGCGCGGCAGGCGTGCGGTCGGGTTGGACTGAAAGCGCGGGACGCAGCAGGGCGGTCAGCAGCAGGGCCGCCAGCCCCAAGCTCAGCCACAGCTGCGCGGCGGAGAAACCGAGCGAAATGCCGCCCGCGACCCATTCCGACGAAAAGGCGATGCCCAACCCCACGCCGGAATACAGCAGGGGCGCGGCGCTGAAGAAACCGCGTTGCGCCAGTAGCCATAAAGACGCGCCCACCAGCGCCAGCGCGCTGAATACGCCCGCCAAACCGCGCACGGCGGCCAGCAGCCAGAGGTTTAAGGGAAAATAGAGCGCGGCCAGACACAACGCTGTGCTCAGTAATGCCAGCAAGGCGGTGCGGTGGGCTTGGGCGGCGGGGATTTTGACCGCCAGCAGCGCACCCGCGAGATAGCCGGCGTAGTTGGCCGAAGCCGCCCAGCTGCCGCCCTGCACGCTGATGCTGCCTTCGGCCACCATGTGCGGATACAGGGCGGTAAAGGCAAAGCGGCCGAAGCCCATGCCCGCCGCCAAAACGGCAGCGGCGGCCAAGCCCGCTGCCAGCGCGTCGCGCCGTATTTCTGCCGTCATCGTGGCTCCTTTGTGTAGGGTTGGGCATGACAGGCATGATGATGATTGCTGCGCGGTGTCATGTCGGATGTGAGGCCGTCTGAAAAAAGCCTGCTTGCGGCTTGGGCGGGCTTTGCGATGGAACGGGCAGAACCGCCGGATATTCAGACGGCCTGCGCTTTAGGATTTCTCGGCGCGGCGCACGGTCACGCTTTTGCCGCCTATGCCCCAGTTGTCCATCGGTACTTCGTCGATGACAACGACGGTGGTTTCGGGGTTTTTGTTTAACACGCGGGACAGCAGCTCGGTTACGCCGCTGATCAGCTCGGCTTTTTGCTCGGCGCTCGGGGCTTCGCTGCCACCGGTGACTTTGATGTTGACGTAGGGCATAGGGTGCTCCTGGGTAGATGCGGTGATTGATTGCCGATAAT